>JBIKSQ010000064.1:0-7394 GCA_044348555.1 Candidatus Nanopelagicales bacterium
AAGCCAAGCTGCTTTATTACCTTTCCAGCCAACTGTTACGCGAGCGTGCAAATACGCTGCATAACCAACCCAGGTGATGAAGGACCAAGTTTCTTTTGGATCCCATCCCCAGTAACGACCCCATGCGCTTCTGGCCCAGATTGCTCCTGCGACTACTGCAAAAGTCCAGAGCGGAAACGCAAACGCATGCACGCGGTAGGCGAACAAATCTAAAGTTTTTGAATCTGGCACTCGTTTTTGAATCCATGCATAGTTGCCGGCATTGCCACCAGCTGCTGTGATTCTTTCAGCCTTGTTCACGATTAGTTGCAGTGTGACTAAAACTGATCCCAGGATGAAAAGGCCAGCACAAATGATTGCTGCCGTGACGTGAATGACCAGCCAATAAGACTTCAGAGCTGGGACTAAGTCAGCGGTTTCGGTGTACAAGATTGTGATTGCTAATCCGAGGGAAAGCAGTGATGGAGTAACAATAAAAAGTCCGAGCCAGCGAACATTTCGGCGCAATGAAGTCACCAAGAAAACCAGCATCACTGCGAACGTAGCCGCTGTAGAAAACTCGTACATGTTTCCCCATGGCGGGCGGCTGGCTGCAATCCCACGAGAGATCACACCACCTGCGAGCATGAAGGTACCCAACCAACTCAGTGACATTGCGATGTTGCCGGCTTTTCGACCGCTCACTATTTCATCTTCAATACTGCGGCTTTGCGCAAAACTAAAGGCAAACCCAATCATCGCGAATGAATACGCGGCCATGGAGGCGTAAACCAACAGGTTGCTTAGTTGAGCAAGTTCTTGGTTAATCACGCGTTTTCTCCTAAGTCGGCAGTATCTGCCATGTGCTTATTCTCAAGTGCAATCCCATGTCGTGCCAAGTCAGCCTCAATCGATGTGACGTACTTCTCAACGTCTTTGCCCACGATGCCAAATTCCCATCCGGTTTTAGTTCGCCGAACCCATAGGAATCCACGCTGCACATAAAGCGCTGCAATCACGCCCAAAATTGTCATAGTCGCAGCAAGCAACGCCCAACTTTGACCCGGATCGGCAGCAACGTTGAAAGTTGCGAATCGATCAACCCCGACAAACTCAAGCGTTCCAAGATTTTCTGGTAACTCCCACTCATCTCCGAGTGACAACTCAGCTAAACCTTTGTTTTCTAGATTTGTTTTGTCCAGTAGATACACATTCTGTGCAACCCCGTCATCTAGCCCGAGATCACCAACCCAAGCTGAGACATAAATCATTGGGTCGATCAAATCTGGGAAAACTGAAACTGGTCCTAGCAGTTCGTCAATGACACCGGTGGGAGCAAATATTCCATCGAGGCCAAGCTGCGGCTCGACATCTGGAATTTTGACAACGCCGATGGATGTGAAGTTTCCATCATTTGGCAAAAATATGACGGCATCATCAAACACGACTGTGCCATCTGGTGCTGTTATTTTGAAACGAGGTGCGTAACCATGTCCAAGCAAGAACATAGACGCGTTGCCAACATTTAGAGGGTGATTAACACTCACTACTGTCGATTTAACTTCTGAATCCGCAGATTCGCGGTAGGTCACATACGCGCGAAAATCTGAGGGTGCGCCGACCGTTGGTCCTTGAGTTTGAAAATCAACTTCTAGTTTGTCCAGCGTCATGCTGAAGGGCCGCAAGTCTTCGGTTCCAAAATAACTACCAGCACTAAACGAGTCATACTGTGCTAATACATTTGAGAAGCCGACTCCTTCACGCAGAATTACTTGACCGCGATATCCAAACCCGGTTCCCAAAGCCACCGCAACCAAAATTGCCAAAATCGAAACGTGGAACGCTAGGTTGCCAGTTTCTCGCAAAATTCCGCGCTCTGCCGAGATTGCATTTTCAAAATCTTTTACTTTCCAACGGCGCTTGCGCAAAATTTTGCGAATTTCGGTTTGGGAAATTTCTAGATTTATTTCGAAGGTTGCATCCATTCGAGCAAAACTGTCAGGTGGCTGCAACAATGGCGTTCGCCAGGCCGCAATATGCAATCGAGCTCTTGGAATAATGCAGCCGATTAACGAGATCATCAGCAACAGATACAACCCAGAAAACCAAACTGAACCATAAACATCGAATCCATCGAAGCGTTCAATCCAAACCGAGAGCTCTGGGTTATCTATCTTGTATTGATTAACTCGACCCGGCGATGTATTCGACTGGGGGAAAATCGATCCTGGAATTGCGGCGATGCCCACCAGCACCAACAGATACAAAGCCACTCGCATTGTGGTGAGTTGCCGCCAACCCCAACGCAGCCAGCCGAGCACCCCTAGTTTTACTTGTGCAGCTTCGGTCATAGCAACACTCCAAAGTCGGCACTCCAAATTCGTAGCAATGAAGTGAGCTCATTCCACAAACCGGTAACTAGGGCAAACCCAATCAGCACCAACATTGCACCACCAAAGCGAGTGATGGTGAGAGTATGTCGGCGCAACCATTTGGTTGCTTGGAGTGAGCGCCGATATGCCAACGCAATCAAAATGAACGGAACACCTAAGCCGACGCAATATGCAAAGGACAACAGCGCACCTCGACCAGCGCTGGCTTCAGTGAACGCCAAACTCTGCACAGCAGCAAGAGTTGGTCCAACACAAGGTGCCCAACCCAGGCCAAACAAAATTCCTAAAAGTGGTGAGGTCCAAACACCATCAGGCAGGCGAAACCGAAGTCGAAAATCCTGCTGACTCAATGGAATCCAGCCCAGGTAACTCGCACCCATAACGATCACGACTAACCCCATGACAATGCTTACTGGCCGTTCATTTCGTAAGAACCAACTGCCCGCTTGTCCGAAGGCAACTCCATATGAGACAAACAACAGCGTAAATCCAGAAACAAAACCGACCGTACCAAGCAAAATTCGGGAGCGGCGAGCGACTGACTTTTCCGAGTCCATTAACTCTGTGTGCGAAAGCCCAGTCATGTACGAGAGATAGCCCGGCACTAGCGGTAAGACGCAAGGGCTGGCGAAACTTAAAAACCCAGCTGCGATTGCAATCGGAAGTGCCAATAAAAGTGAGCCACTGAAAACTGTTTCCGCAACCGCGATAATCATGCTTTTTCAGCAATCAAAGACCGAACAATGGAACGCAACAGGGCACCATCTACTTCGCCCAAAGCCCAGCCAGCAATCCGACCTTCGCGATCAATGAAGATGGTGCTGGGAACAGTGGTGGAAGGAACGCCATCGAGTTGAACCATCACAGCTGAGTCGTAGTCCGCCAACTGCAAAAATGAAATCTCTTGTTGGGAAATAAACAGTTCAACCGCGGCCTGGTTAGTTCGCGTCGCCATTCCAATCACTTTGATGCCATCATCACCAAACTCGTCATGGACATTCTGCAAGATTGGCAACTCTTTCCGACATGGAGCACACCATGGACCCCAAGTGTTGAGCAAAAGGATGTTTCCAGTCTCACTTGAAAGCTGCCAGTTGACTGCGCCGTCCACACTCGTGGCTTGCAGATTGGTTGCTGGTTTACGTTGCGAAACTTCTAGAACTACTGCCGAACCATCAGCTGCTACAAAACCGGTTTGATCCCCAGCAACAAGATCGGTGCCACCGCAACCAGCGAGAAACAGCATTACTGCGATTCCTCCAGCTAGTCGCTTTTGCAACATCAGGCGCCAACTCCACGGGTTGAAATTTCCACTAAATCTTTAGCAGGTTCATGGTATTCAATCGCGACGAGTTGGGCATCTTCAAAAACAAATGACGTGATGGACGCCAGGTTGCATTGGCGCTTGCGTGGATCGTGCCAAAGCCTGCGTTTTTCAGCATCTAAGCGGGCAATCCAGATAGGAAGTTGGTGTGAAACTAGTACTGCCTCATGGCCCGCGGCTGTGATACGTGCCACATCAATCGCAACTCGCATCCGCGCTGCTAGCTCGACGTATGGCTCACCCCATGATGGCCGAAACGGATTCCACAAGTGCCGCCAAGTTGAAGGCTTTCGTAGAACTCCATCACCAACACTGACGCGCTTGCCTTCAAAAATGTTCTCGGCTTCCAAGAGATTTGCATCAGTGCCAAGTTCAATATTTTTTCGTTTCGCGATTGGGGCTGCAGTTTCTTGGGCGCGTTCTAGTGGCGATGCTACGACGAGTACCACGTCCCGATCTTCGAAAAAATCCGCGGCGCGTTCGGCCATTTTTACGCCAAGCTCGCTCAAGTGAAAATCTGGAATTCGGCCATAAAGAATTTTGGAGGGGTTGAAAACCTCACCGTGACGCATTACGTGAACAATGGTTTTCATTTTTATCCTTTACCGAAATTTAGGTTGTGACCTTACGACGACCAGCGCCTCGACGCCGAGTTGGTCGCCAATCTGTTTCCCCAATCGCTACCGCAGCATCACGAAGTTCAAGTCCCCGTGCACTTAAGGCTGAAAGCAGGGACTGTGGTGTCGGATCATCCGCTTGCACACTTGGGTTCAGGCCATGCTCAACACAACTCTTTGCGGTTTGTGGACCAACCGCACACACAATGGTTGCAGCATGCGGTTTACCGGCAATGCCGACCAAGTTCCGCACGGTTGCAGATGAGGTGAACAAAACTGCATCAAAGCCACCGGCTTTGATGGCATCTCGAATTTCAACTGCAGGTGGTGCTGCCCGCACAGTTCGATATGCGGTGATGTCTTCAACTTCCCAACCCAGTTCAACAAGCCCGGCAGCCAATGACTCAGTCGAGATGTCGGCGCGAGGTAAGAACACGCGGTTGATTGGATCCGTTCGTTCTTCGTAAGCTGGAAATTCATCCAGCAGATCAATCGTCGATGCACCATCTGGCAACGCAATATCAGCGCGGATTCCATAAAGTGCTAACTGGGCGTTTGTGCCATCTCCAGAAGCAGCCAACCGAATTCCTGCGAATGCGCGCGCATCCAAACCATATTCCTGACACTTTTCCCAAACTGCCTTTACGGAGTTTGCGCAAGTGAAAACAATCCACTCGTACCGACCCGTGACCAAACCAGTAACGGCCCGTTCCATCTGCTGCGGAGTGCGTGGTGGTTCGACCGAAAGCGTCGGAACTCGAGTAACGGTTGCACCCAAGTTCTCAATGTCTGCAACCAAGTATTCAAAATCATCCTTTGTGGTGGGAAGTAGCAGTCGCCAGCCAAACAATGGCTTGGACTCAAACCACGACAACGTCGAGCGTTGCGCAGCAGTGCTGCCGATAATCATCATGCCGTTGCCACTTTGTTTTGAAGCTTTGACAACTGCAGCAACTTCTTTCAAAGTTGTAAGCAACGAACGCTGCGAAGTTGTAGCTCCAGCCCGGGTGATTAAAACTGGTGTATCTGAAGCGCGTCCAGCTGCTAACAAAAGTTTTGAAATTTCAACTGCAGAATCTGCGGCGTTAAGTGCCACCAAAGTTACATGTGATTCTTGATGATCTGCCCAGTTGATTACTGAGTTGGTTGGATCAACAATGCGAACCTCTGTCGATGATTTTGATGTCAGCGATACACCAGCAAATGCCGCAACACCGGAAACTGTCGAGATGCCTGGAACAAAGTCGTACGCAATCTTGGCTTTATCTAAAGCGGCAGATTCACGAGAGAAGGCACCGTCTAAAACTGGATCTCCAGAAAACAAGCGAACCACTTGTTTTCCAGCTTTTGCATTGTCGATAACACTCTTGGCACGTACGTTCGACTCCAAGGGAAGTCCGGTTGCATCAACTGCCGAGAAAATTTCAGCGTGACTTGCGGTTCCATTAGCTAAATTCAAAGCTTCACTGTCTGCCAAAACATAATCGGCAGCAGCTAATGCACGTAGTGACTTCATTGGAAGCAATTCAGCATCGCCAGGTCCGGCTGCCACAAATGTGACTCGGCCCACTGGGCTTTTGCGACTAGCGCTCATGCGCGTTTCACCTCGAGCGTGCGTGTAATGGCAAGGTTTAGCAGGCTCACGGTTGCCCCGAAGCCCACGGCCCTTGGTCCGTGACGGGGGTCGACTATGCGCCGACCAGGCGGGGCAGAGATTAGGCGTTTGAGGGGCAATTCCCCAAATTCACTGGAGTAACAAGCCAAAAACTCGGGGAATTAGCGATTTTTACGGAAGATCTTGTTAAGCAACGGCGCAATCCCGAGGGATAGGGCATTGATCCCGTGCTTACGGGCCAGCCGCATCCTTCTGAAATCGTAAGACTTCCAGCCCTTGACCTTGGCATAGTTACGTAGTTTTCGATCGCCATTAACCACAACCGCATTGCCCACCACTTCGAGCAGCGGAACGTCATTGAATGAATCTGAATACGCAGTGCACCGAGCCAGGTCATAGCCGCGCTGCTCGGCTAAAAGCTTTACGGTTTTGGCCTTGACTGGACCATGCATGATTTCGCCGTTGAGTTCACCGGTGTATTTGCCAGCAATGATTTCAGCCTCACTGCCAATGGCGCCCGTAAAGCCCAACTCTTTGGCTAATAGCTGGGCCAATCGTCGCGGAGATGCAGTTACCAACCAAACATCTTCGCCTCGGCTGAGATGGTCTTTAGCCAACCCAACACTCTGGTGAAAAACTTTTGGCAACAACATTTCTTTTGCGATCACCAATCCCTTGCCTTCTAATTCTTTGGCGTCTTTTCCTTCAATCACTTGCAGAGAGTGCTTGCGGATTACATCCATGTCAGTGACTGTTTCTTTGCCAACCACAACAAACTTAAGTTGCTTCCAGAAAAACTTTCGGAGGTCTTTGCCAGAGACAAATTTTTGTTTT
Source organism: Candidatus Nanopelagicales bacterium (assembly GCA_044348555.1). GTDB lineage: Bacteria > Actinomycetota > Actinomycetes > S36-B12 > UBA5976 > JAFMIT01. The sequence continues at coordinate 6,763 of JBIKSQ010000064.1, forward strand.
ACTAAACCCCGCCCGAGATGCCAAAGTGAAGAGCCGCGGATGACGGTGTTGTCCAGATCAAAAAATGCGGCAGATGTTGCACCTGTTCGAGGAACTATCGCGGATTCGATTTGCTCCCGCGAAACCAGCAGGTGCCCGACTTCAATTCCATCAACCAGAACGACCGGAATGAATTCAGAATATTTGGCTTCTAAATCAGGGTGTTCCAGGATGTTGAATTTCTCAAGTCGGAGATCTAGCCGGTCCACCAGCTCGTTTATGACTGGTAGCAACTCGGCGCAAAGGTGGCAGCCCGGCTTTGAAATAAGTGTGATGGTGTTCTTCATTGGAGTTACACCACCTTTCGAAAACTAGCTGCCAATTCCCAAAATGCTATCTTGAAACGAAAGCCCCCGCAGCGAAGTTAAACCCCCAGAAACAGTTATGGGTGAAATCCGAAGATTCCACCCAGAACTAAAGGCATTTACTTACGACGCTGTGCACGAGTCTTACGAAGGTTCTTACGGTGCTTCTTCTTCGACATACGCTTGCGGCGTTTTTTGATTACGGAGCCCACAAATAGTTCCTATTCTTGTTTGACTTGATTACCTAAGCCTAAGGGTAAGCGGTGCTAGACCTCTAATCGGCTATGC
>JBIKSQ010000065.1:0-7338 GCA_044348555.1 Candidatus Nanopelagicales bacterium
GAAGACATCCGGAACAAAATCTGTTGACGAACTGCGACCGGCGTCTCAACTGTGCAGGACTGCTGGATTCTATTTTTGACTAGGGATTCAATTTCCGAATGTGATTTACATGCAGCGCATTCATCAATATGGCGTTGCAAAACCTCAGCTGCATTTGGTGACAGTTCTCCATCAATCCAACTATCGATTGCATCTAACGCTTGATTGCAGTTGATCGAATTCATGACTCGTCCTTCTTCGCAATGATTCCAACTTCAACCGCATAGTCATGTAGCGCGATTCTTAATCGTTTGCGCCCTCTATGAATTCGCGACATCACTGTGCCCATTGGGACATCTAAAATCTCTGAGATTTCGGTATAACTGAATCCTTCAGCATCTGCCAGATAGACAGCCGTTCGAAACTCTTCTGGGAGTTCGTTGATTGCATTGATAACTGCCATGTCTGGCATATTTCTTAAGGCTTCAAATTCAGCACTTGGTTTAGCAGTGTCTGCCACTGCTTCTAGCCGGGACAACTCCCAGTCCTCCAAGTCATCTACTGAAGACTTGAAAGGTTCTTTGACAGCTTTTCGATATGCCGATATGTAAGTGTTCTGCAGAATTCTAAATAACCAAGCTTTGACGTTTGTGCCATCCTCATATTGGGAGAATGCATTGAAAGCTTTTGCGTATGTTTCTTGGAGTAAGTCCTGCGCATCTGCATCATTTCGAGTTAATCGCAATGCGCCCGAATAGAGCATGTCCATGAGCGGGAGCGCATCCCGTTCAAATCGCTCTAGCAAATCGGCTTGAGTAGCAGCCGAATGGGTTGTCATAAGTGCCACTTTATCTCCTCCCCTACTGCAACGCTAGAAATCTGAATTTGTTCCCAGCCAATTGTGATTCACAGCGAGATTGGCACGATGAGCTCTGGACCGGCCGCCCGATTTGAGTTGACTAGTTGGGACACCGGGTAAGCCTTGACCGCACCTTCGCTGGTGGGATGAAATAACCGTTTCAACGATTCAGCTTCGGATTTTGGGTTCAACCATTCATTCCAGGCATCCTGCTGCAAAATCACTGGCATCCGATCATGGATTTCCAGCAACTCTGGACACGGACTTGTTGTCAAAATTGCGACCGTTCGCAACCACTCACCTGAATCAAGTCGAACCGCTGAAAGCAGACCCGCAAAGGCGAGTTGCGAAGTTGATGGGCTACTCAAATAGAACGGCTGTTTAGTTTTGTCATCATCAGCAAGCCCGATCGTCTTCCATTCATACCAACCAGTTGCTGGCACTATCGCGCGTGAGGTTTTAAACGAGTCCCGAAAATATGGTTTCTCGGAAGCAGATTCACTTCGGGCGTTAATCATCGGGCGAGCAGTTTTAATATCTCGCTGCCAACTGGGAACCAGCCCCCACTGCACAATTCGCAATTGTCGGCTGCCGGAAAGTTCATCAACCACATAAACATCAGAAGAAGGCGTGATGTTGTAGTTAGCTGTCAATTTTGCAATTTCGATTTGATCGATTTGAAAGAATTCTTGAAGCTCAGCTGGGTCTGCAGTTTGGGTGTAACGGCCACACATCTGTACTCCTTTTCCATTCCGCATCGTAATACCGAAACTGACTGATGTTGCTCAAGCCGCTAACCTGAGCAGGTGAGTTCGGATTTCTGGAAGGCCCCGGTTGCAACCCAACCGGTCAATTCGCATGTGCGCGTGCCCGGCTCAAAGTCTGTGACCAACCGAGCATTGGTGCTAGCTGCACTTGCCGATGGGCCAAGTCTGATCAGTGCTCCACTGCATGCCCGAGACACAAAACTGATGGCGCAGGCCCTGCAGCTGATGGGTGTTGGGGTTGAAGAAATCCCAACCGAAACCGGAATTGATTGGCGCATAACTCCTGCCACAACTTTCACGGCAGCGAGTATCGACTGTGGCTTGGCTGGAACTGTTATGCGGTTTCTGCCGCCGCTTGCAGTGTTAGCGAATGGCCCTGTGCAGTTTGATGGCGACCCAACCGCTCGGATTCGACCAATGGCGACCATTGTTGATGCGCTTCGCCAACTTGGGGTTGCTGTGTTGGATGAGGGCCGAGGAACTTTGCCGTTCATGGTTGATTCCCAGAATGTGGAAATCTCAAGTGAGGTAACGATTGATGCCAGCGCATCTAGCCAGTTCGTTTCGGCGTTGTTGCTGGTGGCTGCGCGATTGCCACACGGACTAACAATTCGCCATCAAGGCCGAACACTTCCATCGATGCCGCACATCGAAATGAGTATTGAGATGTTGCAAGCTCGCGGTGTCGTGGTTGAGTCCAATGTTGTCAATGTGCAACAAGCGACCTGGAAAGTGGAACCATCGCCAATCAAAGCACTCGACATCAAAGTAGAACCAGATCTTTCAAACGCGCTGCCGTTTCTAGCTGCCGCAATGGCAACTGCCGGCAAAGTGTCGGTGCCAGATTGGCCGACCCAAACAACTCAGCCTGGTGGTCAACTCCCCGCACTCTTGGAAAAAATGGGGGCAAAAGTTTCGCTCATCGATAACGTCTTAACAGTCCAGGGACCTACGCAACTAATTGGTTTGCAACAAGACCTTGGTGATGTTGGTGAGTTAACTCCAGTGCTTGCAGCACTCTGTGCACTTGCAACCACCGACTCTCACCTTTCAGGTATTGCGCATTTACGAGGTCACGAAACCGATCGACTCACTGCGCTGGCTGCTGAAATTAATCGTCTCGGCGGTGAGTGCGTCGAAACTGCAGATGGTTTGTTTATCAAGCCCGCAAAACTGCATGGAGGCAAATGGCTTTCTTACGAAGACCATCGCATGGCTACCGCGGGCGCAGTTATTGGTTTGGTGATTGCAGACGTAGAGGTTGAAGACATCGCTACTACATCAAAGACTTTGCCAGATTTTCCAGATATGTGGCGAAAGATGCTGGACTCCAATGAATCGTGATTTGGATGAAGATGACTTCCGAGCCCGGCCAGGTCGCAACAAATCTCGGCCTCGAACTCGCGTAAGACCGGATCATTCAGCAGCCGAGATTGGCTTTGTCGTAGCGGTTGATCGGGGCAGATTTACTGTCATGCTCGATGAGGGTGATGCCGACGAACGATTGCTTTACGCAGTCAAAGCGCGCGAACTGGGACGCAAAGGTGTGCTGGTCGGAGACCGCGTTGGCGTGGTTGGTGACGTCACAGGTGACCATGACACGTTTGCTCGAATCGTGACGATTCAAGAACGCAAGTCGTTGTTGCGACGGACAGCTGATGACACTGACCCTACCGAACGCAACATTGTGGCGAATGCAGACCAGCTACTGATTGTTCAAGCACTCGCCAACCCCACTCCTCGAATCCGTTTCATCGATAGATGCATCATCGCTGCAAAATCTGCTGGGATTAGACCAGTAATCATTTTGACAAAGAATGACCTCGCAGATGATGCTGAGATTCGTACTATCTATGCCGACATGGATGTTGATATTTTCACAACCAAAATCGATGGCGATTTAACTGAGTTGACCGCAGCGATTAGCGGACAGGTAAACACCGTGATTGGGCATTCAGGTGTAGGCAAGTCCACTTTGGTTAATGCGCTGGTTCCAAATGCCTACCGAGCTGTTGGCCATGTCAATGTTGTTACTGGTCGCGGTCGCCACACTTCCTCTAGCGCGATTGCGATTGAACTCCCCGGCGGTGGCTGGATTGTGGACACCCCGGGCGTGCGTTCTTTTGGTTTGGGGCATGTAAAACCTGAGAGCCTGATTGATTTTTACCCTGAACTAATTCCGGGCACTGCAAAATGCCCTCGTGCTTGTAGCCACGATGAAGAAGAGTGTGCACTTGGTGAATTTATTGAACAAGAAAACATTTCAAAAAATCGATTGGATTCTTACCACCGTTTATTGCGCTCTCTTGTAAGTGCCGCTGAGGAATAGGGTTCTGCCATGACTGATTTAGCTGCCGATTTGAGCATCGCTCTAAATATCGCAGATATGGCTGATGCAATTTCTATGTCCCACTACAGATCAATTGATTTGAAAGTTGAAACCAAGCCAGATTTAACTCCAGTGACGGAAGCAGATAAGGCTGTTGAAGTCGCTATTCGTGAATTGCTTGCCGAAAACCGGCCAGCCGATTTAATTGTTGGTGAAGAGTTTGGTGGAGATGCTGCACTAGCTAGCGATCGCCGTTGGATTGTTGATCCGATTGATGGCACAAAAAACTACCTGCGTGGAGTTCCAGTCTGGGCAACCCTGATTGCGCTTGCTGAAGGCGACGAAATTCTCTGCGGAGTCGTTTCTGCACCAGCGATGAATCGCCGCTGGTGGGGTGGCTCAACTATTGGCAGTTTTACCCGCGATGCAGACGGATCCGAGCGTTCAATCAGAGTTTCGAAAGTTAGTGATTTAGCAAATGCTTCTTTTAGTTACTCAGATGCAATCGGCTGGGATCGCTACGGTGATGCGGGTACGAGAATGTTAGAAAACTTAATAAAACAGAGTTGGCGCACCCGTGGTTACGGTGATTTCTTGTCGCACGTGTTGGTTGCTGAGGGTGCAGTTGATATTGCGGCTGAACCAATTCTTGAGCCTTGGGATGTCGCTGCAATCATTGCGGTTGTTGAAGGGGCTGGCGGCAAACTCACTGGTTTCGATGGCGATTTTGCTGTTCGCTCGCGGGCTGGTGTTACAACCAACAGCCATTTGCATACAACTGTTTTGGGACTACTCGCTTAATTGCCCGATTTGGAAATAGGTCTAAAACTGGCTATCTTTCGCCTACCAACGCGGGGTGGAGCAGCTCGGTAGCTCGCTGGGCTCATAACCCAGAGGTCGTCAGTTCAAATCTGGCCCCCGCTACCACCTAAGACCGGAACTCATAAGAGTTCCGGTCTTTTTATTGCTCTGGGTCCTTAGCTTCTTAGCACTTTGGTTATGGGCTTGCCATTAGCAAGCTCATCTACCAGCTTGTCGAGATAGCGGATTTTCAACATCAATGGATCTTCTATTTCCTGAATCTTGACACCACATATGGTGCCAGTAATCAAAACTGCGTTTGGGTTGATGGTTGCTTCATCAAAAAAATCCTCGAATGTGGTTTCAGCCTTAAGGTGCTTATTCAAAGTTCGCTTATCAAAGCCAGTGAGCCATTTAATGACCACATCGAGCTCTGTTACATCACGACCTTTACGTTCCAACTTAGCGATATATAACTTGTAGACAGAGACGAAACTCATCTTGAATATACTACTCATAAAACAAACTCTACTTTGTACTCAACAGCCATTGCCGGCGTTCGGTCTCAGACATTTTTTCAATCGCGTATCTGAGTGCCGTACGGGGCATTCGAGAACCATTGAGTTTCAGAAACTGCCGGAGTAACGCCAAGTCTTTTTTACCCACCTCGCGTAGCGCCCAGCCCACGGCTTTGTGAATCAAGTCTTCTTCATCCTCGAGTAACAACTCAGCAATCTCGACAGTAGGCATTAGATCGCCATACTTTTGATGTGCAAATGTAAAAACAATTGAAAGTCGGCGATGCCAAAGGTCATCCGATATCGCAAGAGTTGTTAAGAAATCCATTGAATCAGATTCTGCAACTAGGTAGCGACCCATCCGGGGAGCAGTCACGTCAACAAGATCCCAGTTGTTTATAAAGCCTTGATTCATAGCTTTTATGTAGAAATCAAATAAAGTTTTTTGGTCCTGCTGGTTCTTTGCTTTTTCGAATTGGGCAACCAAGATCAACAAACCACAGAGTCGAACTTCATGAAAATCTGACTTCAAAAGCTTGTGAATTTCTTTCAAAGGCAAAGTCGAATACTTCTTTGCTATCTGCCGAGTCCGCGGCACCTTTAACCCGAGGAATAAATCACCTTCACCATATTCGCCTGGCCCAGTTTTAAAAAACCTGCTTAAGGTGCTCGCCTGCGCAGAATCGCGCAGTTCATAAATTTCGGCAAAAACCGAGTCTGAGTTCACGTGCAAATTATGCAGGACTAAACAGACGCCTTTATAAATTTTTCGATTTGGGATGGTGGTGTGGTTGGGGCGAAACGTTTAACGCTCACACCATCTGGTTGCACCAAGAACTTGGTGAAGTTCCATTTGATTTTGCTACCGAACAAAGATCGCGTACGTCCTTTGAGAAACTTGAAGACCTCGTTTGTTCCGCCGCCATTTACGTCCGACTTTTTTGCCAATGGAAACGTCACGCCAAAATTGACTTTGCACGCTTGTTCAATTTCGCTGTCGCCTAGCGGCTCTTGGTTCTGGAACTGATCTGATGGAAATCCCAGTACGACAAGACCTTCATCGGCATACTGCTCATGCAGTTTCTGCAAACCATCAAACTGAGGTGCCAACCCACACTTGCTAGCAGTATTCACGATTAGCAACGGCTTCCCGCGGAACTGATTCAGTTCAACGGTCTCCCCTTGTGGGTTTACATAACTTAGGTCATAGATGCTTTGGGCCATGGTTGGATTCTGAACTAGCCACAGAAGCAGCGCAAGTTGATAAAGCTTTAGTCGTTGCCGGCTTCAAACGCACCGAGGTCTGAAGTGGCAGCATCGTTTGGAGTAATCGGAGTTGAGATTGGCGCTGCTCCCCCATTTTCCAGCTGGCCAATAAGTTGAGCACTAGCTGAACCGAGCTGACCCTGAGCTGCATACATTTCAAGCTTTGCCCGTGTGTCTGCAATATCGAGATTGCGCATAGTCAACTGACCGATGCGATCTACCGGCCCAAAAGCTGCATCTTCAGTTCGCTCCATCGACAACTTCTCTGGGTGATAACTGAGATGAGGTCCGACTGTGTTCATGATTGAGTAGTCGTCGCCGCGACGCAATCGAATTGTCACTTCACCCGTTACAGCGCTTGCGACCCATCGCTGGAGTGATTCCCGGAGCATTAATGCTTGCGGATCCAACCAACGACCTTCATAAAGCAAACGACCAAGCCGACGTCCTTCAAGATGGTAGTTGGCGATTGTGTCTTCGTTATGAATCGCTGAAACTAAACGTTCATAAGCGATGAATAGCAAAGCCATACCCGGTGCTTCATAGATGCCACGACTTTTTGCTTCAATGATTCGGTTTTCGATTTGGTCAGCCATACCCAAACCATGTCGTCCACCAATCGTGTTGGCTTCATGAACCAAAGCGACTGCGTCGGGGAATTCTTTACCATTGATTGCGGTTGGGCGACCCTGAACAAAAGTGATTTTTACATCTTCAGTTTCGATTGCGACAGTCGAATCCCAGAACCGAACACCCATGATTGGTTCTACAATTTCAATAGACGCATCAAGAAATTCCAAGGTTTTGGCCTCATGTGTT
>JBIKSQ010000066.1:0-7337 GCA_044348555.1 Candidatus Nanopelagicales bacterium
AAAATGGTGAAATTAATCGAGTAGTACCGAACCACGAAGATGCTACCTGGCGGGTTTCAAAGCACACAGTTATGAATTTGGATGATTGGCCATACCCAAAGAAGCCATTGGTGCCAGTTGCAGAAACCGTTCATGAACGGGCATCTGTTGAAATTTTCCGAGGTTGCACACGTGGCTGCCGCTTCTGTCAGGCTGGAATGATTACCCGTCCAGTGAGAGAACGCAGTATCGAAACAATTGGTGCAATGGTGCAGCAGTCGGTAGCAGCAACAGGTTTTGAAGAAGTTGGGTTGTTGTCTCTTTCAAGCGCAGATCATTCTGAAATAGGCCAGGTTGCAAAGCAGTTGGCAGATATTTATGAGGGCACGCATACTTCACTTTCACTTCCGAGCACACGTGTTGATGCGTTCAACATTGATTTGGCTAACGAGTTAACTCGTAACGGCCGTCGAAGTGGTTTGACGTTTGCTCCAGAAGGTGGCAGCGAAAGAATTCGGAAAGTAATCAACAAGACAGTTACTGAAGAAGACTTAGTTCGGACAGTTACCGCTGCATATGCAGCAGGTTGGCGGCAAGTGAAGTTGTACTTCATGTGTGGCTTACCTACGGAAACAGACGAAGATGTTTTGCAGATTGCGCGCTTAGCAAAAGAAGTTATCAGAGCTGGCCGTGAAGTCACGGGTTCAAACGATATTCGTTGCACGGTTTCGATTGGTGGCTTTGTGCCAAAGCCACACACTCCATTTCAATGGTGTGGGCAGCTTGATCACGAGACTACCGATCGCCGACTGCACTTACTTCGTGATGAAATTCGAAGTGATCGCAAGTATGGAAAAGCAATTGGTTACCGGTACCACGATGGCAAGCCAGGAATGATTGAAGGATTGCTCAGTCGTGGCGATCGCCGAGTCGGCAAAGTGATTGAAGAAGTTTGGCGAATGGGCGCCCGCTTTGATGGTTGGCAAGAACATTTCTCATATCCAATGTGGGCAGAGGCAGCTGAAAAAGCACTAGCTGATGAAATTGTTGACTTGAATTGGTACACCCTTCGTGAACGCGAATATGGCGAAGTTCTTCCATGGGACCACATCGATTCAGGACTCGACAAAGAATGGCTTTGGGAAGATTGGCAAGCTGCACTTGATGAAGAAGCGGTTGACGATTGTCGCTGGACGCCGTGTTTTGATTGTGGCGTTTGTGGGCAGATGAGCACTGAGATTCAAGTTGGCCCAACCCAGGGACAAATTTTCCAGATTAACCGAAAGCCAATGGCAGCGGTTGATGGCGCGTAATACCCCTGATCGCGAGTTCATCCCGATTGTGCAGAAAGTGCGGTTGCAATACGCCAAACGGGGAGCGCTCAAATTCTCCAGCCATCGAGATTTTCAGCGTTCATTTGAAAGAGCTGTTCGCCGAGTGGGTGTGCCAATGGCATACAGCGCTGGATTTAACCCGCATCCCAAGATTTCGTACGCGAATGCCGCCCCAACAGGCACCGCAAGCGAAGCCGAGTACGTCGAGATCGGTCTTGCTGAGCGGGTAGATGTGCAGAAACTGCTGATTGCCCTCCAGCCAGCAATGCCAACTGGTCTTGCCATCGTGGACGCGGTTGAGGCGCAATCGAGCGACTTTGTGGAGCGGCTAGAGGCTTCACTATGGAAAATCGTGGTTCCCGAGGTGTCAGAAACAGACCTAAATAACTGGGTAGCGGCATTTTCGGCCCAGAGTGAGATATTGGTAACCCGGAAGACAAAAAATGGCCCGAGAACCTTCGATGCCCGTGCAGCAGTAGTGAATATTCAGGTGATCGGGTCGGAAATGACCGAGTCTGGGTTGAGTTGTGCCATACTTCGGCTAGTTGTTCGGCACTTAACACCTGCTGTTCGACCAGATGATGTGCTGAACGCCATCGCGATTGCAGCTCAAATTGAGTTTCCGGTCATCCCACGGATTACCAGACTTGCTCAAGGGCCGCTCTCAGCCGATAACGCTTCAGTGACGGATCCGCTGGCTGTCGACCGTCGTTAATATGCAGCTTGGATTGGTAGGACCAAAAGGTTCTCGTCCAGCCGGTTTACCGGCCTACAGGCTTTAGGAAAGTTTCGGCTTTCCCAGAATTTTCACAGTTTTGGCTGTGATGAAAGGAACTCGGTTTTCATGGCCGACGAAACCTCAAACGAACCTAAGCAAGTTGTCCGCCGCCCGCGCAGGGCTGCATCTCGTCCAGCAGGTCCACCAGTGGTGGCCGCTCAGGCAAAGGTGGAGAAATCAGCCACATCCAAGCAGGCAGCTGCAAAACCAGCTGCTTCAGCAACCCCACCTAGCAACGCGTCAACCAAAGCACCTGGTCGCAATCCGCGGGCCCGAGCTGCTGCACCTGAAGTTGCACCTGAACCCAAGAGAGTCCCGAAGAAAAAAGTTCGCGGTGGCTTAAAGGCTGTTGAAGAGGTAACTGAGTCCGTCACTAATACTGACGCAGTTGCTGCGGGCAAGTCCCAGAAGTCTGGCAAGGTCGTTCCGTTGGCAGCAGTTTTCCAACCAGCTGATGCTGCTGAGAGAGCTGCCAAGCGTGCCGCAAACAAAGCTAAAGCAGCCGGAGCAGAGACTGCTGAAACTGAAGAAGCAAAACCAGCGAAGTCCAATAATCGAAATCGCAAACGAAAGAATGTCAGCGACAAGGTTGAAAACGCTGAATCAAGCGATAACGAAAACAGTGACGATTCGAACGGTGACGCAGTAGAAGGTGAAACTCCAGAAGCTGCTGAAGCCCGTCGCCGTCGCCGTCGTCGAGGTGGCCGAAACCGTAACCGCCGTGAAGATGGCACAGAGGGTGCTGAAACTGATTCAGAAGAAAAAGCAGATGCAGACGGTAAAGACGAAGAAGATGCTGAAGGTGCAAGCACTAGACGCCGCCGTCGCCGCCGAGGAAGCGATGCTGATGGAGCTGCTGATGAATCCCAAACAACTCGTGGATCAACCCGACTAGAAGCAAAGAAGCAGCGTCGTCGGGATGGAAGAGATTCTGGTCGCCGCAGAGCTCCGCTTTTGAGTGAGGCTGAATTTTTGGCTAGACGCGAAAACGTAAACCGAGTTCTAGCAGTTCGAGAAATCGAAGACCGTGTGCAAATTGCAGTGCTGGAAGATGATGTATTGGTTGAACATTACGTCAACAAGCAAAGTGGTTCGTCACTTATCGGAAACGTCTACCTAGGCCGAATCCAGAATGTTCTGCCAAGTATGGAAGCGGCATTCGTGGATATCGGCAAAGGCCGGAACGCAGTGCTTTATGCAGGCGAAGTCAACTGGGATGCCTCCGGTCTAGAGGGACAAGCAAAAAGAATTGAGACAGCTTTCAAAACTGGCGATCCAGTTCTGGTGCAGGTGACCAAAGATCCAATTGGCCACAAGGGTGCTCGACTTACTGCTCAGATTTCTATGCCGGGTCGATTTGTTGTTTACGTTCCAGATGGTTCGATGACTGGAATCAGTCGAAAGCTTCCTGAAAAAGAACGTAATCGTTTAAAACAAGTTCTTCGTGCAGTGCTACCAGAAGAAGCTGGCGTAATTGTTCGAACTGCTGCAGAAGGTGCAGCCGAAGAGGACTTGCAGAAAGATGTTGCGCGGCTCATTGCGCAATGGGAAGACGTCGCGGCCAAAGCAAAAACTGCGAATGCACCGGCTTTGCTTTACGGCGAACCAGACCTTGCGATTCGAGTTGTCCGTGACATATTCAACGAAGACTTTAACGAACTCGTGATTGCCGGCGACAACATCTTCGAAACAATCGAACAGTACTTAACTTTCGTGGCGCCAGATTTGGCACCGCGAATGCGCAAGTGGGCCGAGAATAAAGATCTCTTTGCTAAGTACAGAATCGATGAGCAACTTGCAAAGGCACTGGATCGAAAAGTTTGGCTACCATCTGGTGGATCACTTGTTATCGATCGAACCGAAGCGATGACAGTTGTGGACGTCAACACTGGCAAGTTTGTTGGTGAGGGTGGAAACCTTGAACAGACCGTAACTCGAAACAACCTTGAGGCCGCTGAAGAAATCGTGCGACAACTGAGATTGCGAGATATCGGTGGCATCATTGTTGTTGACTTCATCGACATGGTGCTTGAATCAAACCGAGATTTGGTATTGCGTAGGCTGATTGAGTCACTATCGCGCGATCGCACCAAACACCAGGTAGCTGAGGTCACCAGCCTTGGACTGGTACAGATGACCCGAAAGCGGATTGGCCAAGGATTGCTGGAGACTTTCAGCGAACCGTGCGAATGCTGCAACGGCCGGGGAGTCAAAGTAAGTCTCAATGTTTCTGCGGCAAAAGCCGTGGAATTGGACCCAAATTCGGTCGAAATCGACTCAGTTTGACCCAATAGCAAGGTTTTCCGTACCCTTGCGCCCTGTTCCGCTTAGCGGGACACATCTGCTTGCCCAGATTGGGTAGGTTCGTAACGATAACTAGGAGTGTCGCGGTGTACGCGATTGTTCGTGCTGGTGGACGCCAGGAAAAGGTCGCAGTTGGCGACCTAGTTGAGCTTGACCGCGTTGCCGGTCAACCAGGTGACGAAATTGCTTTAGCAGTTTTGTTGCTAGTTGATAATGGCAAGGTCACGAGTGACGCTGCAGTTTTGGCTGCCTCAAAAGTGACCGCTGAATTAGTGGGTCATCACAGAGGTCCAAAGATTGACATTCTGCGTTACAAGAACAAGACCGGTTACCGTCGTCGTCAAGGTCACCGTTCTGATCTGTCGACTATCAAAATCACCAAGATTTCAGCAGGGAAGTGACACATGGCACATAAAAAAGGTGCGTCTAGCAGCCGTAACGGACGCGATTCAAATTCACAGCGTCTAGGTGTCAAGCGCTTCGGCGGTCAGCTAGTTAATGCTGGAGAAATCATCGTTCGTCAACGCGGAACTCATTTTCACCCAGGTAGCAACGTAGGTCGCGGCAAAGATGACACTTTGTTTGCCCTCGAAGCTGGAACTGTTGAATTTGGTAGCCACCGCGGACGTCGCGTTGTAAATATCGTTCCGGGCCTTTAACACTGGGCTCGTTTTAAACCACCGCAAAGGGGTGGGTCCAAAAAATGGACTCATCCCTTTGTTGTTAGTTAGACAAAGATTGAGGAATCATGGCAACCTTCGTAGACCGCGTCGCACTTAAAGTAAGTGCTGGCGATGGCGGGCATGGTTGCGTTTCGGTTCATCGCGAAAAATTCAAACCGCTGGGTGGCCCTGATGGGGGAAACGGCGGAAACGGTGGCGACATTATTTTGTATGTGGATCCACAAGTCACAAGTTTGTTGGAGTTTCACCACAGCCCCCATCGTAAAGCGACTAATGGCAAACCTGGCCTAGGTGGACACAAAGCTGGTCCAAGTGGTCAGAGTCTCACCCTCAAAGTTCCTGTGGGCACTCAAGTAACCACTGCTGATGGTGAAGTAATCGTCGATCTTGTTTCGGCGGGCGAAAAATTTATTGTTGCGCAAGGTGGCCGTGGCGGTCTTGGCAATGCTGCTTTATCTTCAACCCGACGGCGGGCACCAGGCTTTGCGCTTTTAGGCGAACCTGGTGAAGAACTTGACATCGTGTTGGAGCTCAAGTCAGTTGCCGATGTTGGTTTAGTTGGCTTCCCTTCGGCAGGCAAGTCATCGTTGATTGCCGCCATCTCAGCAGCGCGGCCAAAAATTGCGGATTACCCATTCACAACTTTGATTCCAAATCTTGGTGTGGTTTCAATTGGTGAAACGGTTTATACCGTTGCTGACGTACCAGGTTTGATTCCAGGAGCAAGCGAAGGCAAAGGTTTAGGACTCGAGTTTTTACGGCATGTTGAAAGATGTGCAGTTTTAGTACACGTTATTGATTGCGCCACTTTAGAACCAGGTCGCGATCCACTTACTGATTTGAAAGCGATTGAACTCGAACTTGAGAACTATGGTGGCCTAGCAAACCGAGCCAAGATTGTTGTACTCAACAAAATCGATGTGCCAGAGGCCCGCGACTTGGCTGAATATGTAAAACCGATTTTTGAAGAACTAGGTTTCAAAGTTTTTGAAATTTCAGCAGTCTCGCATGAAGGGCTCAAGCCACTTCTGTATTCCTTAGGTGAAATTGTGATTGAGTCTCGGAAACTTCTGGCTGAACCAGTGGTCGAGCGGATCGTGCTGCGGCCAAAAGCCGTTAACGATTCTGGCTACAAGATTGAAATCATTGACGGCAACTATGTTGTTATTGGTGCTCGACCAGAGCGCTGGGTTCGACAGACAGATTTCCACAATGATGAAGCAGTTGGCTACTTAGCTGACAGGCTGGCTCGGCTAGGCGTTGAAGCCCAGTTAGTAAAACTTGGGGCAGTCGCGGGCGACACAATTGTGGTTGGCCGTGGTGAAAAAGGTGTGGTCTTTGATTTCGATCCAACCGTAAAAGCTGGAGCTGAAATGATGATGGGCCGGCGCGGCACTGATTTAAGATTTGAGCCAACTGCTCGCAAGGGTGGAAAAGACGAAACCGAAAGCGAACTAGAAACTGCTTTCGAAGCCGACAACATCTGGACTGGCGAAATGGATGCGGAAGATGAAGACGAAGCGAACTGATGTAGAAGCAGCTCGTCGAATTGTTGTAAAAGTCGGATCCTCATCTCTTACAACTTCGGAAGGTGCACTAGCGGTAGATCGGCTTGATCTGTTGGTTAATTCATTAGCTGCGCGTGCGGTTGATACTGAAATTGTTCTAGTTTCTTCTGGAGCAATCGCCGCAGGTCTAGTGCCTTTAGGTTTTACAAAACGTCCAACCGATTTACCTTCACAACAAGCAGCTGCTTCGGTTGGTCAGAGTCGTTTGATGGCGCATTACACAACCGCATTTGAGAAACATGGTCGCACGGTTGGACAGGTTTTGTTAACTGCTGAGGACATCACTCGTAGAAATCATTACAACAATGCTCAGAAAGCTTTAAACCGATTGCTTGATCTTGACATCATTCCAATCGTGAATGAGAACGACACGGTAGCCACGAACGAAATCAAGTTTGGGGATAACGATCGGCTTGCTGCTTTGGTTGCATTGCTCGTTCAAGCAGATGCACTTTTGCTGTTGTCTGATGTGGATGGCTTGTATGACGGTCATCCCACAACTGGCTCCAAGCTGATTTCGAATGTTGAGTCGCTCGAGTCACTGGCAGGAATTGATATCAGCGGCGCCGGCTCTTCGATTGGTTCGGGCGGCATGGTCACAAAGGTTGAGGCAGCGATGATTGCCGCCAGTGCTGGCATTCCGGTCGTGCTCACCTCTGCATCACAAGTCGAACAGGCGTTAGCGGCCGAA
>JBIKSQ010000067.1:0-7307 GCA_044348555.1 Candidatus Nanopelagicales bacterium
CACCAAATCGAGCATGCTCTTCAACACTGCTAGCGATTGCATCAGCCATCAATGTTTGGCCTTGCACAATTCCAACACCAGTCTCATCGCAACTAGTTTCAATTCCTAAAACAATCGGCTCAGACATTTTTGGCCTCCGGAATTTCTGCTAATTCCATCATGTAAGCATCTTTGCCTGGGCCGTAATAGTTTGGGCGTTCTATCAAAATTTCAAATCCGTATTTTTTGTAAACTTCAATCGCATGCTGATTATTTACTCGAACCTCCAGAATGATTCGAGTAGCTCCACGCAGTCGTGCTTCCGCAAAAATCATCTGCATAAATTTGCTTCCAACCCCGATTCCCCGAAACTCTGGAATCACCGCAATCGTGCCAATGTCTGCAACATCATCAATCACCATGACGCCGGCGTATCCGATTACTCGACCATCAATTTTGGCAACCCAATACATTCGAGTCTCAGGAACAAAATGAAGTTCGGATTTGAATTGATCTAAACTCCACTCTTCACCTTGGAATATTTGCTTTTCCATTTCAAACACAGTGGGCAAATGCCAATCCTGCATGATCTCAAAAACTACTTCAGCCATTACCCAACACCGACTTATTTGGTTTTGGTGCAGCTGCATCTGGATCGCGTAAGTAGAGCGGTTGAACTGCAGAAGTTCTGCCATCCCGCGCCAACAACGCGATTGAGATTGCACTGACTGGGATTACCGCTGCCACCTGCGGCTCAACGAGTTTTTGAGTTTCAAACGCAGGGCCGACGATTAAATGCTTCGACAATTCAGTTAAGTCTTCGATGTGGCTCAGGGTTGGATCAGTTAGGGCTTGGCCATCTGCACTAAACAATTGCCATGCAATCTCGCGCCGCTTTACATCCAGAACGGCCGCGCACTGGCCGCCGCCTGAACCGCGATATCCGTGAGCAATTGCGGCAAGAGTTGGGACACCAACCACCGGCACACCCCACGAGTGAGCCAAAACTTCGGCCGTAACAATCCCTACCCGCAGGCCGGTATAAGGGCCTGGACCAATTCCCACCGCAATCAAGTCAGGTAATTCGCCTTGGAGAACTTCTCGGACAAGTTCTGCTAAATGTTCGCCGTGAGTCTGGGAACCTGCAAGTTCACCAATAGACATCTCTCGCTCGGTATCGCCATCCACAAATGCAACCACCATGCGAGCTGTGCTGGTATCTATTGCCAAGATTTTCATAAGGCTATTCCAGTAACGGTGATGGTTCGAGTGTCATCATCATGACGTTCTAGATCAATCACACAAGTTGGTTCGACTAAGGCATCAACTTTGCCCGATCCCCACTCAGCAACCAACACCGAATTTTCTAAATCACTATCGATATCCAAATCATCAATCTCAGCTAAAGATGAAACTCGGTATGCATCAACATGAATCAAACTCGGGCCATCAGAAAGACTGGGGTGAATTCGAGAAATCACAAACGTCGGACTCGTAATCGGCCCCCTGACGTTTAAACCTTTTGCAATTCCTTGGGTGATGCTGGTCTTACCCGCGCCAAGTGGCCCATTAAGAATCACCACATCACCACGTTTTAACACTCGCCCGATTCGCTCTCCGAGAGCTTGAGTATCGGCGAGGGAGACACACACAAACTCGCTCATGCAGCTTGCGTTCTCACATGATTAATTACCCGCTGCAAGATCGCCGTGAATTCTTCAGGTTTTTCAAGTGGCAGCATGTGGCCACAATCTGCAACCGTGATGAACTCTGAGTTGTCGATTGCTGTAGCCACTCCCATGATGAATTTGCCGAGAAACGCAAACACTTTGTTAACCCACACTATCTACATAAACACGTTGCACGCGTTCACCAATGCGCGTGACAAGTTCATAACCGATGGTTGATGCTGCGACTGCCCAATCGTGTGCACTGGTTCCAGCATCTCCAAACACAATCACTTCCTGGCCAACCGCGATATCAGCATGTTGACCAAAATCAACAACCAACTGATCCATACAAACAGTTCCAACAATCGGGAACTGTTTTCCGTTCACTGTCACATGACCACTGTTGGTGGCAGAACGTGGAATACCGTCGGCGTAACCAACTGGAATCAATCCGACAGTGGTTGCGGTTTCGGCAACCCAGCGGTGCCCGTAAGAAACACCGTCACCAGGATTCAAGTGGCGTAGTTGGGCTACCTGAGTTTTCAAAGTCATAGCCGGCGCTAAATCGTATGTAGCAGCTGGTGCTAAATCTCCGCCTGGTGTCACACCATAAAGTGCGATTCCACATCGAACTAAATCGTATTTAAAGTCTGGATGCGCCAGGGCTCCAGCAGAGTTAGAGAGATGCTTGAAATAATTCTTGAGACCTGATGCATCAGCTACGGCAATTGCCTTCTCAAAATTACTCTGCTGTTCAGAATTTGCTCTGTGGGTTGGTTCATCAGCACAAGCCAAGTGCGACCACAAGGACACAATTTCAATTGAATCCTGCAGCGCAACTGCTTTTTCGAAAAGCGCCGTCCAATCTGCGGTTGCAGCACCAGCCCGAGACATTCCAGTATCGACTTCAAGATGAACCCGTGCCCGAATTCCCCGAACCTTGGCTACTTCCGAAATTAGATCTAAGAAATCAGGTGTCGAGACTGACAAGTCGATGTCCTCATCAATCGCGGTTGCAAAGTCATCATCTACTGAAAGCAGCCAAGCCAATATGCGTCCTGGCACTCCGGAATGTCGAAGTTCGAATGCCTCATCCAGATAACAAACGCCAATCCAGTCTGCACCTGCACTCTGAGCTGCAAGCGCGACCGGCACTGCACCATGGCCGTATCCATCAGCTTTGACAACAACCATCAGCGGCACTTGGGCGATGGCTTTCAAAGTCTTCACATTATGTTCAATCGCGCCGAGATTAATCTCAGCGAAAGCACGATTGGTATAAACCCTGGTCATGGGTCAAGCCTAACCTTGAAGCAGAGCACTGAAGGCTCAGCCGCGATTTCTGGTTAGCCCTCAGCCACTACATACGCGATTGCAAAATCGCCATCATGGGAGATTGAGATATGGAAACTTTTGACTCCCTGTCGGTTCGACTCAGCCAGCACCGTCCCGCGCAGATTCACACTCGGGCGGCCGTTGATATCCCCCAGCACTTCGCAGTCATGCCAACTTAATCCAGCAGGAGCACCGAGCGATTTCGCGACCGCTTCTTTGGCAGCAAATCTGGATGCGAGTGAGAGGGTGTTGAGTTTGGTGCCATCTGCTCGAATTTGCTCTGCGTCGGTTAGAACCCGGTTGATAAATGTAGGTTGACGTTCGGCCAACTTTTTGAACCGCTCCACATCGACAATATCAACGCCAATTCCGATAATCATGTTTACTCGACTGTGACTGATTTTGCGAGGTTACGAGGTTGATCGACATCAAAGCCTTTGATGGTTGCCATTTCACACGCAAACATTTGAAGCGGCACCGCAGTAACAAGTGGCTGCAGCAAAGTTGGGCAGGCTGGAACTCGAATAATGTGATCCGCATACGGAGTCACAGCTTCGTCGCCTTCTTCGGCAATCACGATTGTTTCGGCACCACGAGCGCGAACCTCTTGAATGTTCGACACAATCTTTTCGTGCAGCACTGCGCTATCGCTTGGTGATGGCACAATCACGAAAACTGGCACACCTGCTTCAAGCAAAGCAATCGGTCCGTGTTTTAACTCACCAGCTGCAAAACCTTCTGCATGCATGTAAGCGAGTTCCTTAAGTTTGAGTGCACCTTCGAGTGCTACTGGGAAGCCAACGTGCCGACCAATAAACAAAACCGAATTACTGTTCGCGTATCGAGCAGCGAGTTCTTTCACAGCACCAGCGGTATCAAGCACCAAGTCAACTTTGGCTGACATGTTCGCGACCTCGTCCACAATCGCACTCAGGTCAACTTCGGTTCCACGCACTTGAGCCAGGTAGATCGCAAAGATGTAAACGGCAACTACTTGAGTTAGAAACGCTTTGGTCGATGCAACCGCAACCTCTGGACCAGCGTGGGTGTAAATCACACCATCGCTTTCGCGCGGCATAGTCGAACCTTGCGTGTTGCAGATTGTTAAAACGCGCGAGCCTTGTTCTTTTGCGTACCGAATCGCCATCAACGTATCCATGGTTTCGCCCGATTGCGAAATCGCGATAACCAAGATTCGACTATTCAAAATGGGATCGCGGTAACGGAACTCACTGGCTAGCTCCACTTCACATGGAACTCGCGTCCAGCGCTCAATTGCGTATTTTGCAATCATGCCCGAGTGGTAAGCAGTACCACATGCAGTGATGATGATCTTGTCGATGTCACGAAGCTCTTCAGCCGTGAACTTCATTTCATCTAGTCGAATTTGTCGATCAACAATTCGACCAATCAATGTGTCTGCAACCGCTTTTGGTTGTTCGGCAATTTCCTTCAACATAAACGAGTCGAAGCCACCCTTTTCAGCTGCGGATGCATCCCAGGTCACTTCATATTCGTTTACTTCGACTGGCTTGCCATCAAAGTCAGTTACTCGAATGCTGTCTGCGCGAAGTTCAACCACCTGGTCTTGACCAAGCTCGATTGCCATACGAGTGTGCGCAACAAAAGCTGCAACATCTGAAGCTAAGAAGTTCTCGCCAACTCCGCGCCCAACCACAAGCGGCGAATTACGCCGCGCACCAACAACCAAGTCTGGAATATCTGCGTGTGCAACCACCAAAGTGAACGCACCCCGAAGCCGACGACAAACGGCCCGCATTGCATCAGCCAATCCGGAATGTTTAGGCAATTCGGCCGCGAGTAAGTGTGCAACCACTTCGGTGTCGGTCTCGCTGCGGAGCACA
The DNA here is from genome assembly GCA_044348555.1 of Candidatus Nanopelagicales bacterium. GTDB lineage: Bacteria > Actinomycetota > Actinomycetes > S36-B12 > UBA5976 > JAFMIT01. The sequence goes on from JBIKSQ010000067.1 coordinate 4,850, forward strand.
ACTCCGGCAGCCTGAAGTTCGGCTCTAAGTTCGGCGAAGTTTTCGATGATGCCGTTGTGAATTACCGCGACTTTGTTGTCCTCGGACAAATGTGGGTGGGCGTTGTTGTCGGTTGGACCACCGTGGGTTGCCCAGCGGGTGTGCCCAATTCCGATATGTGATTGTGGAGTTGGATCATTTTCCAGCACATTCACGAGATTGATTAGCTTGCCGGCCTTCTTGCGAGCGGCGATCGTGCCATCGGCCACAATCGCAACACCGGCCGAGTCGTATCCGCGGTATTCAAGTCGCTTGAGCCCGTCCACGATTACGGTAACAGCCTGCTGGTGACCTACATACCCGACAATTCCACACATATGGCACAGCGTAGTAGAGGGCCGAACGAACTTTGGCTAAACCGCTAGTTCTCGCCGAACTACTTCAGCAATCCGATCGGCACACGATTGTGCAAGCTCTGCACTTTGCGCTTCCACCATTACGCGAACGAGGGCTTCGGTGCCGCTTGGCCGTAAAAGAACCCGGCCGTTCTCGCCCAACTCACGTTCAACTTCACTGACAATATCTCGAAGTGGGGTGTTGATGTGGACACGTGATTTATCAACATCCTTCACGTTAATCAAAACCTGTGGCATGCGCTGCATGACACCAGCCAGTTCAGCTAGCGACTTTTTGGTTTCAGCCATTCGAGCAAGTAGTAGTAAAGCGGTCAACGTTCCATCACCCGTAGATGCGTGGTCACTCAAAATCACATGCCCGCTTTGTTCGCCACCTAAGTTGAAGTTGCCGGCCCGCATTGCTTCAAGCACATATCGATCGCCAACCGCAGTTTCAATTAGATTGATTCCTTCGCGTTGCATCGCAATTTTGAAACCTAAGTTCGCCATGACGGTGCCAACAATCGTGTTCTTCGCAAGCATCCCATGTTCTTTCATACCGATTGCGATGATTGCAATGATTTGATCGCCATCCACGATCTCACCTGCAGCATCAACCGCAAGAAACCGGTCAGCATCACCATCGTGTGCAACACCAACATGCGCACCGTGTTCGACAACTGCTTTTTGCAAATCTGACATGTGAGTGGAGCCGCAGTTTTCGTTGATGTTCAAACCATCTGGACTGCAATGAATCTGAATGACTTCAGCGCCAGCTTTTTCATAAACCAACGGCGCGACAGTAGACGCGGCACCATTCGCAGCATCAACAACAACCTTCAAACCTTTTAAGGAAACAGAAGTGGCCGCGAGCAAATGCTCTACATACTTTTCTACCAAGTGAGCGGACTGAATAACTCGTCCGACCGCAGCACCAACGGGTCGCGCAACCGCAGCACCCATGCGATCTTCGATTGCATCTTCAACCGCGTCGTCTAACTTCACACCGCCGCGAGCAAAAAACTTAATTCCGTTGTCTGGCATTGGGTTGTGGCTTGCCGAAATCATGACACCGATGTCGGCGTTCTGTGTTGCAGTTATGAATGCAACCGCAGGAGTAGGTGCAACCCCAACCAAATAAACATCGAGGCCGGCTGATGCTAAACCTGCGACAACCGCCGCCTCTAGAAACTCACCGCTGGCTCTTGGATCGCGACCCACAACCGCGGTTGGGCGATGGCCAGCGAACTCGCCAGCTTCAGCTAAAACTCCAGCCGCCGCGACAGCCAAATTCAACGCCAACTCTGCAGTCAGGTCTTGGTTCGCTAGTCCGCGCACTCCATCGGTACCAAAAAGTCTTGCCATACCGCCAAGCGTACGCGCTACTTGCATTTAGAAACTCAAAAGCCCCACCAGGTTTAACCGAAGCGGGGCTTTTGAAATCGTTTTGCAAATTAACGCTTGGAGTACTGAGACGCCTTACGGGCCTTCTTCAAGCCGTACTTCTTACGTTCCTTGGCACGCGCATCGCGAGTTAGGAAGCCAGCCTTCTTCAAGGATGGACGTAGTGCATCAGCATCAATTGCGTTAAGCGCACGTGAGATGCCGAGGCGAAGCGCACCTGCCTGGCCAGAAACGCCGCCGCCACTAAGGGATGCGAGAACGTCAAACTTGCCTTCGAGGCCCAAAATTTTGAATGGGTCGTTCACCAACTGCTGGTGAACTTTGTTTGGGAAGTAAGCCGCAAGATCGCGACCATTCACCACGTAGCGACCTGTGCCTGGTACGAGACGTACGCGGGCAACCGCTTCTTTACGACGGCCGGTTGCAGCTGATGGAACAGCCTGCACGGTGCTTGTTGCTTTAACGGGAGCTGCGCTCTCGCTCGAGTAAACCTCAGCGACTTCAGTCATGTTTTTCTACCTTAAGACTCTCGTCGCTTACTGCGCGACCTGGGTGATTACGAATGGGACTGGCTTCTGCGCACCGTGTGGGTGATCAGCGCCTGCATAAACCTTCAGCTTTGAAATCTGCTGACGACCGAGACGGTTGTGAGGAATCATGCCTCGAACAGCCTTCTCGAT
>JBIKSQ010000108.1:0-4741 GCA_044348555.1 Candidatus Nanopelagicales bacterium
TTGGATTCCACAAAAGTTTTCGTAACCCTGCTGCCGTTCGCAGTCATATTTGGCCTCGAGAAAGCATGGGTTGCCGCACACCCTGAGATTGCAGCGGCCAGCCTTGCTACTTACGGAGTTTATGTGGCAGATATGAACAACTTTGATGACTCTATCTCTTCTATCGTTTCGGGTTTCAGTTCCTCAATGACCAGCCCATCATCTTCATCCGGCGGAGGCTCCTCGGGCGGTGGAGGCGGCGGTGGAGGCGGCGGCAGCTGGTAGCTGATTGCCTTTTAGCGGCTTAGCAAGTTGTAGATCAAATGCGCTACTGGGCTCTCATCATCTGCGGGGGTTACGTAGTCCGCAATCGCCAACACTTCTTCATGCGCGTGATTCACAGCCCAACCCTCGCTTGCCCACTGCAACATTGGAATGTCATTCGGCATGTCGCCAATCGCAACCACATCTTCGTTACTCATTCCATAACTTGATATCAAGTCGGCAAGCGCCGTTCCTTTATTCACCCCAAGCGCGCTTATCTCTGCGAGCGGATTTGTCTGCGCAGCATGGGTTACCTGAACTAAATCGCTGACTAGGGGTGCAATCTCTGCAAGCCAATCATCTGTGTTCCACTCTGAAGCATTGAGTGGCTTGGCGATTAGTTTTGTGATTTGCCCCAGCTCTAACAAATCTCGAATTGGTGCAACTGGAATTGTGCTGATATCCAACCAGCCATCCGCATAGCCTGGTGAGACAGCTAATTGCACATCGTTAGTTCTTGTCGTTTTCATCAAATCGTAAGTAACACCCTTGTTGATCACAACTTCCATACCCACAAAAGCTCGTTCAACCGCAAATGTCACATCAGGGAATTTTTCTTGAATTCGCATTGCCGCGTCTAATGCAATTTCTTTGTCAATAACATTGCTTGAAACAACTCTGCGAGTAGCAAGATCTGCAACAAAGCCACCGTTCGCACCAATCACATGTCCGGTGTGACCAGTCTTCATTGAGACTCCACTAAGCCAGCGCGCAGGTCTGCCGGTAACAAAAATAATTTCTAAATCTGATTCTTGTGCCTTAGCAACCGCTTTTATGTTTGCTTTCGTGATGTCACCATTTTTAGATAAAAAAGTTCCATCAAGATCGCTTGCAAGTAGTTTTTTAACGGGAAGGGTTGCTGTTTTGGACATTTTGGTTAATTATCCAAAATATCAACAATGCGCTGCAAGTCTGGAAGAGTTGCAAATTCGATAGTTATCGAGCCTTTGTTGCGTTGCATATCTACTTTTACTCTAGTTTCAAATTTGTCTGAAAGTCGTTCTGCTAAATCTTCAAGACCTGGTGAGACTGGTTTCTTTACAGTTTTTTTCTGTTTCACTGGTTTGTTTTTGAAACCACCAAGTGCAACTATTTCTTCAGTAGCCCGAACGCTTAATCCTTCAGCAACAATTCGTGAAGCCAAACTTTCCATTTCGGCGTCGGTTGCCAGTGAAAGTAAAGCTCGCGCATGCCCAGCTGACAGCACACCTGCAGCGACTCGCAGTTGAACTGGATGTGGAAGCTTCAAAAGCCGAATCGTGTTACTGATTTGTGGACGTGATCTACCAATTCGCTCAGCAAGTTCATCTTGTGTGCAACCAAAGTCTTGTAAGAGTTGCTGGTATGCAGCTGCCTCTTCGAGTGAATTCAAATTTGCGCGATGTAAATTCTCAAGCAATGCATCTCGTAACAAGACATCATCTGATGTTTGACGAATGATTGCTGGGATTTTTTTGAAGCCGGCAATTTGAGCAGCTCGCCAACGTCTTTCACCAGCAACAATTTCGTAGCTGAGTTTTTTATCAGGTGAAGGTCGAACAACTATAGGTTGTAGAAGTCCAACCTCTTTGAGGGAATGGACTAGTTCGGCCATTGCGTCTTCGTCGAAAACTGTTCGTGGTTGGTTCGGATTTGGAGCAATCCGAGTCAAATCAATTTCATCGTAAACAGCTAACGCCTCTGAAATCAGGGTATTTTCACTGCCTGTGGGCGTTTTTTCGGTATTTGTCCCTTTTTTGGCAGGCGTTGCAGAATTTTTTTCTATTTTCTCAGCATCGACCATGTTTGGTATCAAATTAGTAAGACCGCCACCGAGTCCTCTTTTTGTACTCATGCACTCACCCCTGCTGCTTGTGATTGAACAGATATTCCAGAAATCTCTCGGGCTGCAGCAACATAAGCCACTGCGCCGGTCGAGGTTGGGTCATAGGCAAGCACCGTTTGCTGATTACTTGGGGCTTCAGATACCCGAACTGAGCGTGGAATCAATGTTTCTAGGGCATCCGTGCCGAATCTGGCACGAACAAGATCAGCCACATCCTGCGATAGTTTCGTACGTGAGTCATACATAGTCAGCAGAACTGTGAGCTTGTGGGTTTCAGAATTGAGGCTCTCTTGAACGATTTTTAAGGTATTTAGCAGCTGATCGACGCCTTCTAGGGCGTAGTACTCACACTGTACCGGAATGAGTACCTCTGGAGCGGCCACTAGAGCAGTCATAGTGAGCCGACCCAAGCTCGGTGGGCAATCTATAAATATGTAGTCCAAAGCCCGCCCATGGGTGTTTTTATGGTCATTTAGATAAGTCTGGATTGGTCGGGTGAGCCGACTTTCCCAAGCCATCATGGTCAAGAGGTCCCATTCAGCACCAGCTAAGTCAATTGTGGCTGGAAGACAGAACAAATTTGGGGTATTTGGGACAGATTGAACTGCATCGGCTATAGAAAGGCCCTTTGCTAGCACTTCATAAGAGTCCAAAACACCGCGATGATGGGCGATTGCCAGGGCTGTTGAGGCGTTTCCTTGAGGGTCAAGATCAATTACAAGGACATGCTTTCCATCAGCTGCAAGAGCAGCTGCGATGTTGACTGTGGTTGTGGTTTTTCCCACCCCACCCTTTTGGTTCGCAACCGCAAAAATACGGGTTTCGTTGCCACTATTAGGGTGTGTTTCACGTGAAACATCGAAATTCATGCTTGACCTTTTTCTATTAAGGCGCGGAGTTTGCCACCAAGTGGGGTTAAATTTCCACCTGCAGTTTTTAAAAAGGGGTTTTTGCCCTTAATTCCTAGTTATTCTGACCAAAGTCGTATGGGGATCAACAATCCCATCCCCTACCAAAACCACTTCTGCCTTTAGTTTTTGCTTTTTTAGGAATTTTTCAGCTGCCTGTACCTCGGCCTGAGCCTGTGATCCCTTCATTGCCAAAACCTCTTCTTTGGCTAATGGCCAACACCAACCCAGCAGCTTTGGTAGAGCCGCAACAGCCCGCGATGTAACTACATCTGCCTGCGACTTGTAATCCTCGGCTCGGCCGCGAACCACGAAAACCCGCGCACTTAGCCCGAGTGCCTCGACTGTTTCATTCAAAAAATCTACCCGTCGGGCCAGTGGCTCTAGCAGGGTTACCTTTAAATCCGGCCGAACAATTGCTAATGGAATACCCGGTAATCCAGCGCCCGAACCAACATCAAGTACCGATTTCCCTTTAGAAACGGCAGAATCCATGACTGCACAGTTGTTGATGTGCCGATCCCACATTCGTGAGGCTTCACGTGGACCAACAAGTCCACGCTCAACACCGGCACCTACTAACCACTCGTGAAAAAGATTCAACTGTTCAAATTGCTCCGGCCAGGTTTTTTTGGCTAAATCTCTAGCAGTGGTTTCACGTGAAACATTAATGGCGCTGGATTCACTTTCAAACCCAGCGCCATCAAATTCTTGAGTCATCTACTCAGCGCTCACAACAATGTAGCGCTTTGGCTCTTCACCCTCGGAAGCACTAACTGCACCAGCAGCACCGATTGCATCGTGAACAACCTTGCGTTCGTATGGGTTCATAGGTAGTAATTTCACTGATTCACCGCTTTTTAAGGCCTTTTCGGCAGCTTTACGGCCAATTTCAGCAAGTTGGTCTTTGTGTCGTGCACGGTGACCATCAATATCCAACATCAGCCGGCTTCTATTTCCAGTCTCACGCGTTACAGCTAAGCGGGTTAACTCCTGAAGGGAATCAAGTACTTCTCCCCGCTTGCCAATTAGGCGGGATAAATCCCCACCAGAGATATAAACATAGGCTCGGTCTCCCTCTACATCTAGATCCAGGTTCTCACCTGGTAAATCCGCAATATCCAGGAAAGTTTCCAGATAATCAGCGGCAATATCGCCTTCTTTTACGAGATCTGTATCAGTTGTTTCAGTCATTTTTATCCTTAAATCAGCCCAAAATTGGGAAATCTACTTCTTTTTGCGTTTTCTACGAGGTTGCTTCTTGGGCTGTTCCCGGGGAACTTCACCCTCAACTGCCTTGTCTTCTTCAACTGGAAGAATTCCTTTTTTAGCCAACTTAGCGGCTTTTCTGATGTTGTAAGCCTCTTCAGCTGGAGTGCCTGGGGCTGGGTTGTTGCGAATTACCCAAAATTGCTGCCCCATGGACCATACGTTTGTGGTTAGCCAATAGATCAGTACACCGATAGGGAAGCCGACACCACCTACCGCAAATACCAATGGGAATACGTAGAGCAAGATTTTTTGCTGCTGAACCATTGGGTTATCGGCCGCAACATTCTTCACAATCAACTGTCGCTGGGTGATAAACATTGTTACGGTCATCAAAATAACCATGACAACAGCCAAAATGCGGGTTGAGGTTGGGTTGTCGGTCTCAGCTGCGTTCAGGAATGTGCCATAAAGCGGAACTCCAAACAGAGATGCC
>JBIKSQ010000068.1:0-6840 GCA_044348555.1 Candidatus Nanopelagicales bacterium
TTCAAACTCGTTGCCCATGTTCCATGCGCCCTCGATTGAATCAACTTCATAAAGCGCCATGTTGTTCGTCGTTACATATCGAGCAGAGTCGAATACATAGAACTCAGCTTCTGGTCCGAAGTAAACAGTGTCGGCGATGCCGGTCGACTTGAGGTATGCCTCAGCTTTTGCTGCCACACCACGTGGGTCGCGGCTGTAAGGCGCACTTGTGTACGGATCTACTACTGAAAAGTTGATAACAAGAGTTTTCTCAGCCCGGAATGGGTCAATGAATGCAGAGGCCACATCTGGAACAAGTTTCATGTCTGATTCGTTGATAGCTTGGAAGCCTCGAACCGATGAGCCGTCAAAAAGCAAACCATCTTCAAAGACGGAGTTGTCGAACGCAGCTACAGGCACATTGAAGTGCTGCATGACGCCTGGTAGGTCACAGAAACGAACGTCAACGAAGACGATGTTTTCTTTTTTGATGTAATCCAACACTTCTGCGGCAGTGCTGAACATATTCTTTCGAGACATAGATCCTCCGGGAATATTGCTGAATGAAGTTCGTCGACGTTGACGGGTTCCGCTCGGTGAGCGAATGCCCGAAATCTAAGTCGTGCCCGTTGCCTGAGCGTGACTACCTTGTTTCGGGAATGTTACGGTTTTCGAGCATTTTGGCGAGGCGCCAAACTGTAAATCTAGCGACGCGGGACTCGTAAGCCCTTTGGCATTGGACCCTTTGGAATCGGCAAAGTACTTCCCCCTACGGCTTCGAGTTTCCGTCGTAGTTCGGTGACTTCAGCTGGGCGCAAGACTTTTGGCATTTTGATTAATGTGCGATTCAGTTTTGCGATTGGGGTTTGGCCTTCGCCGTGACCGATATAAATAGTGTTAATTGGGATGTCGCCAACCCAGCGTTGGGTCTTGATCAAGGCAGTGTTAACAATCGGGCTGGTTGGACTACCTTCAACAACCAGAATCACACCTGGCCGTCCGACAACCCGGTGCACCATTTCTTGCGAGCGGTTGACTTCAACTGCCGGGGTTGTAAACCAACCGGCTTTGAGAGTGTTGAGTACCTGTGCAGCTGCACCAGTGATTCCATCGATCTGTGCGTAGGCAGCTTTTTCAGCGCGGCGGCCAAAAACGAAAGTAGTAGCAAGCAGACCCCAGGCCCAAGAAGTGAAACTGAGGGTCATACCCCAGCCACCAATCAGCCAGCCAATTCCTGCGAGCAAGCCGGTGGTTACAAAAAAGACTAACGGCAAAATCCATCGGATCGCCGGGTCGTTGGGTTTGGTTTGACGGTAAGTGTCTCGGACTTGTCCGAAAATCTTTGGGGTACGTAATTTAGCCACGGGCGCAGTTTAAGCCCGAACTAGACAACTGTGATGGCGGTGGTGGCACCGGCAGTCCGGGCAGCCACCGCTTGAGCATGAAGTTTGCCTGCCCGATAGGAGCTGCGGACTAGGGGACCGGACATAACGCCCAAAAATCCAATTTCCTTGGCTACATCAGCTAGGTCGACAAATTCTTCAGGCCTTACCCAACGTTCAACCGGGTGATGTCTTGGGCTAGGGCGCAAATACTGAGTAATTGTGATCAAATCACAGCCAGCATCGTGGAGGTCTTGTAGCGCTTGGTGTACTTCAGATATCTCTTCACCCATGCCCAGGATTAGATTCGATTTTGTGACTAGTCCAAAATCGCGGGCCTGGGTGATGACATCAAGGGAGCGTTCGTAGCGGAAAGCTGGGCGAATTCGCTTGAAAATTCTTGGGACAGTCTCAAGGTTGTGGGCTAGCACTTCTGGCTGAGCTCCAAAAACTTCTGCGAGCAATTCTGGCTTTGCGTGGAAATCAGGAATCAGTACTTCAACTCCAGTGCCGGGGTTGACCTCATGAATCTGCCGAACAGTTTCGGCATACAACCAGACACCTTCATCTTCGAGATCGTCTCGGGCAACACCAGTAACAGTTGAATATTTGAGACCCATCTCTTTTACGGACTCGGCAACTCGACGCGGCTCATCGCGATCAAGGGGCGCGGGCTTTCCAGTGTCAATCTGACAGAAATCACAACGTCGAGTGCATTGATCTCCACCAATCAAGAATGTTGCTTCTCGATCTTCCCAACATTCAAAAATGTTTGGGCAAAGCGCTTCTTGGCAAACGGTGTGCAATTTTTTCTCAGAAACAATTTTCTTGATAGATGAATACTCAGGCCCAGTTCGAATGCGAGTTTTGATCCACTCAGGTTTCTTTTCAATCGGCACTTCAGCGTTACGTGCTTCAATCCGAATTAGCTTGCGTGGTTCAGTCACAATGCCCAGCCTAAAAGTTGTTTGTTGATTGCGGCCATTACCTGCGCCGACACTTCCTGAATTGTAACTTCACGGCCGAGTTCCTGCGAGATACTCGTAACTCCAGCATCTTCGATGCCACAAGGGACAATCCGCGAATACTCCGCTAGGTCCGGATTACAGTTGAGCGAGAAGCCATGCATAGTCACTCCTTTGGCCACCCGAACCCCAATTGCTGCGATTTTGCGCTCTTGTCCAACTCCGCTACCCGGCACCCACACACCTGTGCGCGACTCCACGCGAATAGTTTGGATTCCAAAGTCTTGGCATACATCGATTATGGCTGCCTCAATTCTGTGCACGTAATCCATTACATCGACTGGATCTGGCAGCTTGATGATTGGATAACCAACCAACTGCCCAGGCCCATGCCAAGTGATTCGCCCACCCCGATCAACTTCAACAACGCGACTGCCATCCACTGGCCGGTCACTCATTTGGGTGCGTTTGCCGGCTGTGAAAATTGATGGGTGCTCAACGAATAAAACTGAGCTGGGCTGTGCGCCATCAACCACTTCTGAGTGAATCACTCGCTGTTGTTCCCAGGCGCTTTCGTAATCGGTCAGTTTCCCAAGCTGATTCAAAATTCGTAGTTCACTCATTTAATTCGACCAACATCAAGTCGGGTCTCAACAACTTCACCCGCGACAAGTTCAATTCGGTAAGCAGCAGCATTTAACTCAGGTTTGTCGGTGATTACCTCAACCGGTTCAGTTCCTTCGTAAAGAATCCCAATGCGATCGTCGGTTGCGTATGACAATGGAAGAATTTGGTTCTGCACAGTTTTTTGTAAGAGTGGGCGACGCTGCGCCTCTGAGTCGTAGTGCACTCCGTTTCCATATGGAAGCAGAGCTAAACCGTTTGTGATTACCGAAAGTTCATTGCCAAAGGAATCGGTTGGCCCGCCCACATGCCAGCAGATTGAACCTGCACTTACACCACCTAAAACTGTGCCGGATTCCCACGCGTCTGTGATTGCCGAATCGACGCCGTGCAGCCGCCAGAGGGCCAATAGGTTGGCAACAGAGCCACCACCTACCCAGATGAAATCAGCCTTGCCGATACTTTCCGTAACATCACGCGTTGGTTGTGGAAAGAGTGACAGATGATCAACATCCACGCTGTAGTCCGCTAGCGCTTGATAGGACATGGAGAGATATTGAGACGAGTCACCGCTTGCGGTGTGAATAAACAGCACTCGCGGGCGCTCTTTTTTGGTTAACTCGAGGCCGCGTAAAAATGTGGGCCCTGGACGCATAACTTCCCAACGATCCGCTGAAAGAAAGCCACCTGATGTTGCGAGAATAAACCTAGTCACAGGGCAAAACTAGTCCTATTGGCGGCTTTCGCTCTCGCAGTTATTCACAGCTTGAGAATTCGTAGATGTTTTCCTGCCCTAATCAAGTTTCATTCGACGATGGTTCTCAAGTATCAACAACGCCTGCGACGGGCCCGAGCGTTAAAAGTGGTATTCGTGCTGCTTGGGCTTCTGATTGTGATTGGTATTCGGCTAACTTCGCAGGCCGAGTTTTTGGAGCCGATTGAAACTCCACCGACTATTACCGGTGAAAGTCAAAGCCGAGAAGCACTCGAAACATCAGTGGATTTCCTAGAGGTTCTAAAGGAGCTAGATCTTTGTCGTTCGGCTGGAATCGCTATCCGATCAATTCCCGAAGTCGCAAAATGTTCCGCACCAGATTCACCTGCGCTGAAGCATGATTCTGAAATCATCGAAACTTTGCTTTCGCAAAAACTCTATTTGGATGAATTCAAATTCGAAATTCTAGAAGTGGAATTTATGGCCAGGCGATTGTCGGAAAGTTCTGAGTACGTCTCGTTGCGGGTTACTGACACACTGAATTCGATTGAACTGATAAACGAAACTGGCAAGGTTATGCGTCAACCTGAACGAAAAACTAAACAATGGCTAGTCGTGTTAGTGAAGGATGCTTTCGCACCGGCATCTGAATGGAAGTTCTGGGAGGTGAGAGAACTAGATAGCCGTTTTGATTAAAGTCTCAAGATCTGTATCGAGCCATTGGAAGCCAGAATTTCGCAAAACATTTGGTACCACTCTTGTGCTTGCCAAAATGTCACTGGCGAATTCACCGAGTGCAATTTCGAGCGCAAATTTTGGCACGTGCAGAAACGCAGGTCGTTGCAAGTGCGCTGCTAGTGCGGTTGTGAATTGCGCATTAGTGGGGGAGAACGGAGCAACCAGATTTACTGGGCCGCGAACTTGAGAGTGCAACAGAAATTCAATTGCGCGGACTTCATCACGGAGTGAGATCACCGGCCAGTACTGGGAACCAGAACCAAGTTTTCCACCAAGGCCAAGTTTGAAAAGTGGCAGCATTCGTCCAAAAGCACCTCCCTGATTGCTCATGACCAGCCCAGTGCGCAAGGTGACAACTCGAACATCTCCATTTAGTGCAAGCGCAGACGATTCCCACTCTTTAACGACATCGACCAAAAATCCAGCTCCAGGCGCAGACTGTTCTGACATTTCGACATCTGATCTATCGCCGTAGATACCGATTGCTGATGCGTTGAGCAGAATCTTTGGAAGCCGAGAGACGTCGTAATAGGTTTTGGTCCCATTCAGAGCCTGGACGATTGTGTCGGTGGCATCGATGCGGGATTGCAGAATTTGGTGCTTGACCTTCGAAGTCCAGCGTTTTTCTCCGATTGGGCTGCCCGCTAGGTTGATAACTGCATCGACTCCGAAAAGAGCTTCAGCGTCAATATCGTTGGTGGCTGGGTTCCAGTTAACTTCGCCTGGATTCGAGGCTCCGAAGGTGCCCTGGAAGCGTCGGAACCTTAAAACTTCATGACCGTTTGCGGCTAAATGTTCCGAGAGTGCTTTTCCGATAAGTCCGGAGGCACCCGCAATCGCGATACGCATGGGGGAAGTGTTATCGGAATGTTGCAAATTGCCAACTGAAAAAGGGCAGGGAGATGAATCCCTGCCCTTTTGTCCTAATTTAGAGGTCGAATGCGCCAGATTCCAGTCGGGCTTTGATAGCGACTAGGTAACGAGCAGCGTCAGCACCATCCACCAAGCGGTGGTCGTAGGTGAGCGATAGATAAACCATATGGCGCACCGCAATCAAATCCCGACCCTCTTCGTCGGTGACGACCACAGCTCGCTTGACGATTGCGCCAACGCCCAAAATAGCTACCTGAGGCTGATTGATGATTGGGGTATCGAACAACGCACCGCGACTTCCGGTGTTCGTCAGCGTGAAAGACCCACCTGACAGTTCATCGGGGGCAACTTGCCCAGTTCGCGTACGAGCTGCGAGATCACTAATGTGTCGAGCCAACCCGGCGATTGAAAGGTCTCCAGCATTTCGAATGACAGGAACTAGCAAACCTTTATCGGTGTCCACCGCAAAAGCCAAGTGCTCAGAATCGTGATACGTCACTGTGCCGGCTTCAATATCCATTGAAGCATTAAGGGTTGGGTGACCCTTCAGAGTGTCAACTGCAGCCTTAACAAAGAACGGCATGTAAGTGAGCTTCACACCTTCTTTTGATTCGAACGAACTCTTGTTGCGTTCCCGCAATGAAACAATGTTTGATACATCAACTTCAGCAACACTTGTGAGTTGTGCGGAGACATGCAAACTCTCCACCATACGCTGAGCAATCACCTTGCGAAGGCGTGACAGTTTTTCAGTGCGGCCGCGAAGATTTGAATCAACTACAACAACAGCTGGAGCCTTTGCTGCGGGTGCTACGGCTGGAGCCGAAGCAGCAGGTTGTCTAGCTGCAACATAATCAAGCACGTCTTGTTTGCGAATTCGGCCACCGATTCCGCTTCCTTGAACTACTGCAAGATCTACGTTGTTTTCAACTGCAATTTTGCGCACAAGTGGAGTCACGTATGAATCGCTGTTATCAAAAACTGAAGTTGTGCTAGCAGCTGGCTGCGCTGCCGGCGCAGGGGTTTCAGTTGCAGCTGGAGGAGTTGCAACAACCGGTGTAGGGGATGCGACCGGTGCTGCTGCAACGGGAGCTGGGGTTGGAGCAGCTGCAGGAGTTACAGCGGCTGTATTTGCTGATCCAATAACTGCTAGCAAACCACCAACTGGAACGGTTGAATCTTCGGCTGCATTGATACTCAGCAAAGTGCCAGACACGGGAGATGGAATCTCGGTATCGACTTTGTCGGTTGAAACTTCCAATAGCGCTTCATCAGCTGCAACGGTGTCGCCAACCTGCTTCAACCAACGAGTGATGGTTCCCTCAGTAACGCTTTCACCCAAGGCCGGCATTTTCACTTCAGTGGCATTTGCTGATGATGGTGCCGGGGTCGCAACGGCTTCTGCGACAGGTGCAACAACAGCAGCTTCAACTGGAGCAGCAGGAGCAGCAGCGGGAGCCGCGGTTACAGCCTCGCTGCTTTCGCCGATGATTGCAAGCACTCCACCGACTGCAATGGTTGAATCCTCAGCAGCAAGAATTTCGAGAATAACTCCTGATGCAGG
>JBIKSQ010000069.1:0-6805 GCA_044348555.1 Candidatus Nanopelagicales bacterium
GACCTTTGCTGAAACGGGAAACAGCACATTCAGGGGGTTGTGCCGTAATCGAACAAATGTTCGATAGGAGAAGTAAAGCGATATCCACTGACACTGTCAATCCATAAAAAATCTGGGCCGCAGAGACTGCGACCCAGATCTAGAAATTCTCTTAATTTTTAAGCAGATTCAGCCCGAGTCGACTTAGCCGCTGGCTTTGGCTTGTCGGCTTGTTTCACTTCATTGGCATGTGAATCAAGCTCTTCCACTGCAGTAATCGCAAGCCGGTACTGCTTTTCAACTGATTTCATCAACCTGTCCTGAGAATCAGCAACAGCTTTGTGTGCTTCCCGAGCATCTGTTAAGGCAGCAGCAATGTCTTGGCGAATCTTTGCTGCCTGATTCTCAGCAGCCGAACGAGTGGAATCTGCCCACTGTTGAGCTTCTTGTTTAACGCTGGCAGCTGCTTTTTCGGCCTCAGCCTTTATTTTGTTTGCCCATTGCTGTGCTTCAGAGCGAATCTGCTGTCCTTCAGCATCCAATGTGGCACGTGTCTGCTTTGCAACTATTTCAGCTTCAGCTACCAGGTTCTGGGCTTTCTTATTAGCTGCATCAATTGCGTCATTTGCACTCTTTTGGGCGGCCAGCACGGCCTTATCGGCATTTGCAGTGGCTTCAGATAACTTTTTCTCCGCAGCGGCAACTGTTGAATTTGCCTGCTTGGTTGCAGCTTCGATCAGTGCATTTGCTGAGGTTTTGGCTTCAGCCTCGCGAGCGTGGACAGTCTGCAGAATCGCAACCGCAGTCTGGGCAGCTAAGGATTCAAGTTCCTCGGCCGATAGCTCCTGAAAGTCCTTGCGGGCCCGGAGTTCAGCAATTTCCTGCTTGAGTTCCTTGATTTTGGCAACAAGTTCCTCACCAGTGGCGTTAGCCGGGATGGCTTCCTCTTTTTTAACGCCAATCCAATCCAGCACTCGACGCTTGGAGTTTTCTTCTTGCCGATCCATTTAAGACTCATTTCTACGTGAATTAACCGAAGTGTAGATAGTTCTAGCGCTATTTTGTAATTGCACGATGCATCAAATTTCGGATGTTCGGTTTTTACCACATGCTCCAAGGGTGATTCCGAACGCCGTTGTTAAGTAGGTCATCCGAATTCTGCGGTGTAAGATTCAAAAAATGTTCACGATTCTTCGAAAAATTATCCTCCCGTTAGCTCTGGTCTATGCAGCACTTTGGGGACTCACAGTGTTCATCAACTACCCCAACCCGGTTGCAGCGGTTCGGCTTGGTTTAGCAACGCCAAGTGACACTGGAAAGTTGATGCCAGCGGCTGAGATTTCTGCACTACGACCAACCGCATGGGAAAAAGGCGTGCAACTTGCTGAAATGGAAGTTACTTTTGAAGGAGAAAAAATTGGTCTCTACGATTTTCTAGAAGCAACACAAACAAATGCTTTTTTAATAATTAAGAATGATCAAGTTATTAGTGAGATTTATTCAAATGGTTTCGACGAAGAATCTCAATTACCTTCTTACTCAGTTGCAAAATCTGTAGTAGCAATTTTGGCAGGTCAGCTAATTGCTGAAGGACAAATGAGTGAGAGTGACACTTTTGTTGGATGGCTTCCACAATTTGTGAACAACACTGCCTACGACAAAATCACAATTGCTCAATTGCTTGACATGTCCAGTGGCGTTGCGGTTGCAGACAACTACCCTGACGGACCTGCCGGTTGGGGTAACCCGATTGCACAGATGTACGCAACAACTGATTTGTCTAACTTCATAATGAATCACCGCGATTTGTATTGGGCACCCGGCAGTGATCACGAGTATCGCAGCGTCGATACGCAAATGCTTGGAATGATTTTGGAAGTAGTCACTGGAAAAAATATTGCAGAACTTGTGACTGAAAGACTTTGGACACCGCTCGGAATGGAATATCCAGCAACCTGGAATCTGGATAGAAAAGATGGTGCCGCAAAAGGCTTCTGTTGTTTGAATGCAACCGCACGTGATTTTGCAAAGCTTGGTAAAGCATTAAACGATTCGATTCAAGCTGAATCCTTCTCAACCATTACCCCTGATTGGGCCGCGAGAATGTCTAACTCTGTCACCACGCTAGATCATGGTTGGGGCTACGGTGCATTTACGTGGCATCCAAACCCGGGCGCGAATTTGTACCTCGGGTTGCATGGTCAATTTGTGTATACGGATGCTGCGGCCGACGTGGTTATTGTGAAGCTTTCAGATAGCCCAACGGATGATGCAGAGGCAGAAATTGGCAAAGTTTTCGCCGAACTAGTCAGATATCTCGATTAAATCCAACTATTTTCTGCAAATCATCAACTTAAAGTTGCCAACCCCTCGGGGGTCTGGGGTAACCTGCCCCCACAACTACACAACACACCGTAAGGGGTGAATTTCCGTGAGGACCCTGGTCATAGGAGCAGGTGGAGTCGGACGGGCAATCTTGAACATCGCTGCAAGGCGAGATTTCTTTTCCCATATGGTCATCGCTGACTACACGCTTGAGAAAGCTCAAGCAGCCGCAAACCGGCTGAATGATGACCGATTTTCAGCAGCTGAAGTTAACGCTTCAGACCTCGAAGCAATTCGAGCACTTATCCGCGAAACAAAACCAGACATTGTGGTTAATGCAGTAGACCCTCGGTTTGTAATGCCAATTTTCTTGGCTTGCGAATTAGAACACGTCAACTACATGGACATGGCAATGTCACTTTCCCGCCCGCATCCACTACTGCCTCATTCTGAGTCGGGAGTGAAGTTGGGTGACGAACAGTTTGCCCGAGATTGGAACTGGTCAGAACGCGGAACTTACGCACTGGTCGGGATGGGCGTGGAGCCTGGCATCAGCGATATCTTCGCTCGATACGCCTCTGACGAGATCTTCACCCGAATTGATTCCATCACAATTTTTGATGGTTCCAATCTAACGGTTGAGGGTTACGACTTTGCTCCTTCATTTTCAATCTGGACAACAATCGAAGAATGTCTAAACCCGCCACTTGTGTGGGAAGACGGCCGCGGTTGGTACACAACTGAACCATTCAGTGAACCTGAAATCTTCGACTTCCCTGAAGGTATCGGTCCGGTTGAATGTGTGAACGTTGAACACGAAGAAGTTGTTCTTATTCCACAAAAAGTTGATGCAAAGAAAGTCAACTTCAAGTATGGGCTTGGCGCAGAATTTATCGAGATTCTCAAGACCATTCATAAACTTGGAATGGATCGTAAGGATGTCGTTGAAGTTCAGGGAATGAGCATTTCACCACGTGACTTGCTCGCAGCTGCACTTCCTGATCCAGCCACTTTGGGTGAACGCATGAAAGGTAAAACTTGTGCGGGAACTTTGGTGAAAGGTTTAGATAAAGAAGGCAAGCCTCGTGCGATCTACTTCTACCATGTTGTAGACAACGAATGGTCAATGAAAGAGTATGGCGATCAGGCAGTTGTGTGGCAGACGGCACTGAATCCAGTGATTGCACTCGAATTACTTCAAGCTGGTGTTTGGAAACCTGAGGGCGTTAATGGTCCCGAGTGGTTTGATCCAAAACCTTTCTTGGAGAAGATTTTCGAGTACGGCTCTGAATGGCGCATGCGCGAAGAAGACACTTCTGGAATTGAGATTTAGTCTCATCCAGAATAAGAATGGGAATTGGGCGGTCTATGGTTCCGCCCAATTCTCATTTTTTATGCTCTTGGCTACCCTGTGCCCATGGCTACCGACAAACAAAACTCTTTCTTTACTCGGTTAACGGGAAAAGAACGTAACCGCGTTGCAGACTTCTTGCGCGAAGAAACTGTTGGTGGCGTACTGCTTTTGATTGCCGCAGCTGTTGCAATAATCTGGGCAAACTCACCGTGGGGCGATTTCTACAAAGACCTAGCCGCAACCAAAGTTGGCTTTGAGTCAATCGGCCTCAAGATGTCGCTATCGCATTGGGCATCTGACTTGCTTCTAGCGCTCTTTTTCTTAGTGGTTGGTTTTGAACTAAAACACGAGTTTCTATACGGATCACTATCCGAGCCAGCTAAAGCGGTTGTGCCAATTGCTGCAGCTGCGGGTGGCATGCTGTTTCCGGCCGTTATCTACTTTGGGGCAAACGCATTCATGGAGGGCGACTACGGATACGCCTGGGGAATTCCAATCGCAACCGACATTGCGTTCGCTCTGGCAGTGCTTGCGGTATTTGGAAAGCACCTGCCAGTCGAACTGCGGGCATTCCTACTGACGCTTGCAGTCGTGGATGACTTAGGTGCAATTACCGTGATTGCCATCTTTTATTCCAAAGGCTTTTATATTGGATACTTCCTGCTAACACTTGCCTTGTTGGCGCTCTACGCGTTGGGGCAAAAGCTCCGCTGGCGTTCACTCTGGTTTTACGTGCCGGTCGCGCTTGGAGCCTGGGTGGCCATGTACCTCAGCGGTGTTCATGCGACAGTTGCTGGTGTTGCTATCGGATTGCTAACTAGTGCAGTGAAGAAAAACGGCGAAGCAAAGTCACCGCTCGATAAGGCCTCCCATGTTTTACATCCATGGAGCGCTGGTTTAGCAGTTCCAATCTTTGCTTTCTTTGCAGTTGGCGTGGATCTGCGCGGGGTTGCGTTTGCAGAGAATTTAAGTTCGCCAATTTTTGTTGGCATCGTGCTTGGACTCGTAGTCGGTAAACCCCTTGGTGTACTGCTAGTGGCATGGACATTGGCTCGCTTTACTCGCGCTGAACTCGCGGATGAAATTACCTGGCGGGATGTGGGCGCAGTTGGTGTGCTTGCTGGGATTGGCTTCACAGTTTCACTACTGATTGCAGAACTAGCATTTATCGCTGATGCTGGACTTGCAAACACTGCGAAAGTTGGCGTGCTCACAGCCAGTGCAACAGCTACTGCGCTCGCGATTGTTGTGCTGCAGTTGAGTAAGAAGCGAAACGCAAAAGCGAAAAGGAAATCGAAGAAATGAACATAAAAGAAATTTCAGAGATGCACCCAAACGGTGCGAATGTTGCTGCAGCTCTTGCGAAACATGGCGTTACCGGCAGAATCATTGAAACCATTGATTCTTCGCCAACTGCCGCAACCGCTGCTGCCCAACTCGATATAGAGGTTGGCCAGGTTGCGAACTCTTTGATTTTTTCTGCCGATGGTGAACCAGTTTTAGTTTTAACTAGTGGCCAGCACAAAGCTGACACGAAATTGTTGGCCACACACTTAGGGGTCTCTGAAGTCACACGCCCAGATGCAGATTTTGTTCGCAAACACACAACCCAACCGATTGGTGGGGTTGCACCAGTGGGACATCCAGTTGCGTTGCGCACAATCGTGGATACCCAGCTAAATGCTTGGGATACGGTTTGGGCTGCGGGCGGCCACCCACACTATGTATTTCCAACTTCCTACGCCGAGTTGCTAAAAATCACCAACGGTGAACCACTCGAAGTGGGAGTTAAGAAATAACAGTCTCGGTGTCGAGTAGAAATTCGGTCATCGTTTTCACTTCACAACTTCGCCCTGGCAGTTCATAATTTTCCAAAGTTCGATTCTGTTCAACAATCGCATTTTCAGCTGATACGGCTTGCCCATTCCACTCATCATCTGAAGTGGTATGAGCATCTGCAATCAACGTTACGTCGTAGCCCTTTTCCAAAGCAGAATAAACGGTTGAACGAATGCAGTTGTTTGTTTGCGCACCAATAACAATCAGATGATCGGCTTGCAATTCTGCCAACCTTTCCTCAAGGTCGGTATCTTCAAAAGAACTTCTGAACTGTTTATGAACCAGCGGCTCGTTTAAACCAATCTTGAGTTCCGGAACTAGCTGCCAATATTCTGAATCAATCGGCATCTCTGGCTCATTGTGCTGAACCCACACGATTGGCAAACCGCGCTCGCGGGCAGCATTAACGATTGTGGAAATTTTAGAAACAACTTCGTCTCGATTCCAAGCATCAAAAACGACACCATTCTGGACATCCACGACAAGTAGCACTTCGCGATTTCGATTACTTAATGTGCTCATCAAATTCCCTTCCCAAGCGACATCAGCCTACGACCCCAACAAATGACTTCACCCATAGACTTCCCCTAAATTTGAAAGGCCCAGAATGTCTGTCCGCGAAATCTTTCTCACCGCACTGCGGCTGGGATTTGTGACCTTTGGCGGACCTACGGCACATCTGGCTTGGTATCAAACCACTTATGTCGAAACCAAAAAATGGCTAACTCAAGATGAGTTTGCGCGAATTGTTAGCTTGGCGCAGATTTTGCCTGGTCCAACCAGTAGTCAGGCAGGTTTTGGCATCGGCTTGAAGTTGGCTGGGCTGAAGGGCGCCTTTGCCGCTTGGGTGGGATTTACGCTGCCAGGGTTTTTGTTGATGGTGGTTGCAGCAGCTGGTCTCTCTCCCCTGATCAACAATCCACGGGTTATTCAAAGCCTCAAGCTCGTAGTAGTAGTAATTGTTGCGCATGCGGTTACTTCAATGGCGCTTTCACTTATTCCAAACCTGCTAGCTCTTGCGTGGGCAAGCACAATCGCTTTGGTGGTGGTCTTTACAGATAGCCGGCTAGGTTTTTTGCTCGTCTTATTCAGTGGTGTCTGGTACGCCCGAAAGCATTTGCGGGAAATTCGAAACCTAAAGATACAAACAAGTCAGTCACTAATCTGGTTGAGTTTTCTGCTTCTGCTGGTGACCAGTTTTTTGATTGGTGGTGACTGGCTGTTCTTTGGCATCATGTTGCAGGCTGGACTTCTGGTTATTGGTGGTGGTCACGTTGTGTTGCCAATCTTGGAATCCGGTGTCGTCGG
>JBIKSQ010000070.1:0-6698 GCA_044348555.1 Candidatus Nanopelagicales bacterium
TCCACCCGTCAGTTCCGACCTCTAGACTCCACCCAACCCCTCGCGCGGCGTTATCCCGCCCAACTCCCCCAGGGCCGGAAGGCAGCAAGGGTAAGCAGGCTCTGATGGGTGTGCGGGGGGCCTTTTTCAACTTCGTTAGAAAGTCGGATGACAGATGTCACTTGCGCTCTATCGCACGTACCGGCCGGGCAAATTTGCTGATGTGATTGGTCAAGATCACGTCACTGAACCGCTCATGCGCGCACTTGCTAATGACCGCACTCATCATGCGTACTTATTCAGCGGCCCACGTGGTTGTGGCAAAACTTCAAGCGCTCGAATCTTGGCGCGTTCGTTGAATTGTGCAGCTGGTCCAACCGCTGAGCCCTGTGAAGTTTGCGATTCTTGTGTCGCATTAGCCCCAAACGGCTCCGGCTCACTTGATGTCATCGAGCTTGATGCTGCGAGTAACCGAGGAATTGATCAGGCTCGTGAACTTCGTGAACGCGCAATGTATTCGCCAGCAAGCTCGAAGTACCGGATCTACATAATTGACGAGGCGCATCAGCTGACGACAGAGGCGGTAAACGCACTTCTAAAACTTGTAGAAGAGCCACCTGCACATTTGAAGTTTGTTTTTGCAACAACCGAACCAGAAAAACTTTTAGGCACGATACGTTCTCGCACACATCACTACCCATTTCGGTTAGTGCCATCATCAGTACTACAGGATCATCTGGCTCGAGTTTGTGAATCTGAAGGAATCGCAGCAGATCCAGCTGCACTGGCATTGGCAGCAAAAGCTGGTGCTGGCAGTGTCCGTGATTCGTTGAGTGTGCTCGGCCAACTTGTTGGTGGCGCAGGTACAGATGGCATTACATATGAGGCCGCCGTTAAGCAGTTGGGCTTTACATCCGACAACTTGCTGGATTCGATTCTTGATTCACTTCCAGCGAAAGATGGCGTCGCAATTTTCAGGACGATTGAAGAGGTTGTTTCTGCAGGTCATGACCCGCGCCGTTTCGCCACCGATTTACTTGAACGCATTAGAGATTTAATTATTTTGCTTGCAAACCCAACCGCGGCTGGCGATGGCTTGATTAATCAGCCAGCTGATCGACTTGATGTTTTGCAGGCACAAGCAAAGGCAATTGGGTTGCCAGGTTTGAGCCGCGCGGCAGATTTAGTTAGCGATGGCATCACTGCATTACGCGGAGCAACATCCCCGCGGTTGCATCTCGAACTGTTGGCCGCCCGACTACTCGTATCAACCACAGATGCCGATCCGATTGAGATGGCCGCTCGGTTGGATGCGATTGAACGCAAGATTGCGGAAGGACTTCCAGCTGCGTCTTCCGCGGGAAGTGCTGCACCAGCAAAACCAACCCCACCACCTAAACTTTCAAAAGTCGCAGCAGAAGCAGCGCCCGTAGCAACTCCAGCAGCAGCAGTTGTTGCTGAGATCGCCCCTGTCGTCGAGTCAGCAAAGTCAGTTGAGCCAGAAGTAACCACACCGGCCGTGGTTGAAGTTGTCGCGGCCGAAGTTGTTGTTGAAGCAAATGAAGCGGCTGCACCATCAAATGTGGACCTCGCAACACTGCAGCAGAACTGGCGCACAATCGCAAAGTTGGTTGAAGGAATACCAGGCGGTTCAAAGTTCGCATCTAGTTTGCTGGATAACTTTGGTGTCACTGGGTTGAAGGGTTCAACGGTAGAAATCACGACACCAAACGAACCACTTTTGAATCTGTTGAAAACTCGCAGCATTGATAAGTTGGCCGAACAGGCAATCACACAATTTTCAAAAGCTCAACTAAAAGTTGTTGCAGTTCTGGATGTTAACTTCAAGCCAAATCAATCAACCCCTGCCGCGCCTGAGAGCATGACACCCAAACCATTGAGTGCAACCATGCCAGCAGCCGTTCCAACAACCGATGTCGCAGCGGACACACCAGATGAAACAACAGTTTCAGAAAACATCGCGGAGAATGTTGATGCAGATGCTTCAACTGACTCGACTGCAGAATCAAACTCGAACCAAATGCAGGTGAGCACGATGCCGCCTTCGGAAGAGCCAGAACCGGACGATCCCATCGCAACATCTGCAACCGGACTCGATGCATTGCTTGATGCATTTGGTGGTCAAGTTGTTGATGATTCGAATAACTAGATGTTAGGAACCTTTTGTGTTTGAAGGTGTAATCCAAGATTTGATTGATGAGCTTGGTCGCTTACCTGGAATCGGGCCCAAGTCGGCACAAAGACTGGCGTTTCATATTCTGTCGATGGAAACTGCAGATGTGACGCGAATTGCGCGCACTTTAGAAGAAGTGAAAGCGCGGGCTCGCTTCTGCGAAATTTGTGGAAACCTATCCGAGTCTGAGCAGTGTCGAATTTGTCGAGACCCACGACGAGATGAAAGCATCCTTTGCGTTGTAGAAGAAGCTAAGGATGTGCTGGCGATTGAAAAGACTCGAGCATTCCGAGGTCGCTACCACGTACTTGGTGGCGCGCTGAATCCAATTGAGAATATTGGGCCGGGCGAATTAAGAATTAGGGAACTTTTGCAGCGGCTGCAGAACCCTGGAATCACCGAAATCATTATTGCCACCGATCCAAACATGGAGGGTGAGGCGACCGCTACGTATTTGGTGCGGCAGTTGAGCCCATTAGGGGTAAAAGTGACCAAACTCGCGACCGGTGTTCAGCTCGGTGGAGATCTTGAATATGTGGACGAAGTCACCCTCGGCAGGGCAATTGAGGGCCGAAGAAATCAGATTACCGAATAATCCCAAATAGTGAGACACTCAATCGTCTCATATTGTGGACTTTGGGTGCAATTCAGCTATTTATCCCGCAAAATTCTGCCAATAAGCCAGTTCTGAAGATTGTGAAGGTTTGGGGATGGGTCTCGTCGTCCAAAAGTATGGTGGTTCATCGGTAGCCGATGCAGCCGCAATCAAAAGGGTTGCCCAGAAAATTGTCGAAACAAAACGTGCCGGAAATCAAGTGGTTGTGATTGTTAGCGCCATGGGTGACACGACTGACGAATTGATAGATCTGGCAAATCAAGTAACACCCCTTCCGGCTCCGCGTGAGTTAGACATGTTGTTGACTGCAGGCGAGCGCATCTCGATGTCGCTTGTGGCCATGGCGGTCGGTCAGCTAGGTCATGAAGCCAGATCATTTACTGGCTCCCAAGCAGGTGTTATCACCGACTCCGAACATGGCCGAGCGCGCATCATCGATGTCACTCCCGGTCGAATTCAAGAAGCACTGCGCGATGGTGCAATCGCAATCGTGGCTGGTTTTCAAGGAGTAAGCCAGGACTCGAAAGACATCACAACTCTGGGACGAGGTGGTAGTGACACCACAGCGGTTGCGCTGGCAGCTGCGCTTGAAGCAGATGTTTGTGAAATTTACACAGATGTTGATGGTGTTTTCAGTGCCGATCCCCGAGTAGTTCCGCTCGCACGCAAACTGAATGCTGTTGGTTATGAAGAAATGTTGGAACTCGCAGCTGGCGGTGCAAAAGTTTTACACCTTCGTTGCGTCGAGTATGCCCGGCGTTTTGATTTACCAATTCACGTTCGCTCGTCATTTTCAAACAACCAAGGCACTTGGGTCATTAAAGAACGTCCACAAGGAGATGAAATGGAACAACCAATTATTGCTGGCATTGCGCACGACAAGAGTGAAGCAAAAATCACGGTCGTAGGTGTTCCAGACCGACCAGGTGTTGCTGCTGCAATCTTCCAAACTGTTGCCGATGCTGCAGTAAACATCGACATGATTGTGCAGAACGTTTCGGCGGCTGCCACTGGCCTCACGGATATTTCATTTACGCTTCCCAAAATCGAAGGTCCGATTGCAACTTCTGCTCTACAGAAAGTGCAAAAAGAAGTTGGTTTTCAGAACATCTTGTTTGACGACACTATCGGCAAGATCTCACTAGTGGGAGCTGGAATGCGCTCACATCCTGGCGTCTCGGCAACCCTTTTTGCGGCGCTGGCTGAAGCCAACGTCAACATCGAAATGATTACCACCTCTGAGATTCGAATCTCCGTGATTGTGCGCGAAAAAGATCTTGATGAAGCGGTTCGGGCAGTTCATACTGCTTTTGGATTGGATGACACTGAAGAAGCAATCATTTATGGTGGAACAGGACGGTAGTTGAATCATGAGCAAAGAAATCACGGTTGCAGTTGTTGGTGCCACTGGTCAGGTTGGTGCAGTTGTGCGTCAGCTTTTGGCAGATCGAAACTTTCCTTTGACTCAGCTTCGGTTGCTTGCATCCAAGCGTTCAGCTGGTCAAGTGATTGATTGGCAGGGTCAAAGCATCACAGTTGAAGATGCTGATACTGCAGACTTAACTGGAATTGATATCGCAATTTTCTCAGCAGGTGGTGCCACTTCCAAAGCGTTGGCTCCTAAGTTTGCTGCGGCTGGTGCGATTGTGATTGATAACTCTTCAGCCTGGCGAATGGATCCAGATGTGCCGCTTGTTGTAAGTGAAGTGAATCCTGATGCCATCAAGCAGGCAAAAAAGGGAATCATTGCAAACCCAAATTGCACAACCATGGCGGCAATGCCAATTCTCAAACCGCTTCATCAAAAGGCCGGTCTAAAGCGAATGGTTGTGTCTTCTTACCAAGCCGTTTCAGGATCTGGTCTCGCTGGAGTCGAAGAATTAGAGTCGCAAGTTCGCGCTGCGGTTGAGCACAATGTTGCTGGGTTAACTCACAACGGCGAATCTGTCACTTTGCCAAAGCCGAACAAGTATGTTGCCAACATTGCTTTCAACGTCGTGCCGTTAGCAGGCAGCATTGTTGATGATGGTTCATTAGAGACGGATGAAGAGCAGAAGCTTCGGAATGAATCGCGCAAGATTTTGGGGATTCCAGAATTGATGGTCTCGGGTACTTGCGTTCGGGTACCTGTTTTCAGTGGGCACTCGCTTGCAATTAATGCTGAATTCGATTCACCGATTAGTCCGGCTGAAGCAACCGCTTTGCTTGCCACGGCCGCTGGAGTTGAACTTCATGATTTTCCAAATCCTCTTCATGTGGCTGGTAAAGACCCTTCCTTCGTAGGGCGAATCAGAGAGGACCAGTCTGTGAAATCTGGCCACGGTTTGGCACTCTTTATTTCAAATGACAACCTTCGAAAAGGTGCAGCACTAAACGCAGTCCAAATTGCAGAGTTGGTTGCGGCCTCCCTGTAAACAATTTTGCAATCTTCTGAGGACACAGTTCAATCGGACTGTGTCCTCATTTATTTTGCGTCCTTTAGAAGAACATGATCAAGCCAAAGCAGTTTTGGCACACCATTTGCTAGCTCAGGACAACTTCAGTTTTCTATTCGATTGGACTACTGAAAGTAATTGGGGTGAATTCATCGAAATGACAAACTCCATGACGGATGGAAAAAACCTTCCACCCGATCGAGTTCGAAGTGTTTTTCTGATAGCAGTTAACCCAAATAATCAAATTGTCGGCAGGGTGTCTGTTCGGTACGAACTGAATCCACATTTGCTGAACTTCGGTGGGCACATCGGATACGCAGTTTTGCCAGATTTCCGAAGACAAGGAATTGCTACCCGATTACTGACTGAAGGTCTGCGGTTGTTGGCAGTCGATGGAACTAATCGGGCTCTTGTTACTTGCTTTGAAGAGAATCCAGCCAGTGCAGCAGTGATCGAAAAAGTTGGCGGAAAGCTTGAAGACAAAAGAGTTTTCGAAGAAAGACTGTTTCGCAGATATTGGATTGAGACGAATCAATTCGCCCAAGGGAATTCCAATTAATCCTTTAAATGTGTTGTCCAGTCGTCGTGATTGTGACCGCATGCCTGATGGTTGTGAGGCATTGCTTTTTCTATCGCATCGAGTGCGATTTCTGGTTCATCAATCGTGATCACAAAAACTCGATTGTTAGACAACTCAAACTTTAAGCCCGGGCCTTTGCGAAGAATTGCCGCAGTTGATGTCTTGGTTCGATTCGTTCGATAACCCCAGCCACCCCATTCGATTGGGCGCACCTGGATGATTTCGACACTGACTACATTTACCCAAGCAATTCTTCTTTTTGGGATATTGAATGGACCCCATGAAATCTGGATGCCATATTCACTCACTTCAAATTTGATTTGAAACGCAAAAAGCGAGATAACCAACACAACCAACAAGATTGCACCATAAATAGTCGCCCCAGTTGTCGTGAATTTTTCACTAGGCTCTGCAAAATGCTCAGCGATCAGGGTAACCATTGCAATAACCCCAAAGATTGCGACCATCAGCATCATCATGGGTTTGCTTGATGCTCCACCGCGGTAGTGCAACTTCGACATGCTTACGCGCCCAATGCTTGCTTAACTGCGGCAGCTACCGCACTTCCATCAGCTCGGCCAGTGACTTTAGGTTGTAGTTCTTTCATCACAATCCCCATGGCCTTCATTCCGGTTTGACCCGCAGCTTCAGCCACCGCAACCGCATCAGCAATCATTTGGGCAAGTTCGGTTTCACTCAACTGCGCTGGCAGATAGCGCTCAAGTACCGCGAGTTCTGCAATTTCCACAGCAGCGAGGTCGGGTCGATTTGCATCGGTGTAAGCAGTAATTGCTTCCCGACGCTTTTTTGATTCCTTGGTAAGTACAACCATCACATCAGCATCACTCAGTACTCGGGCTTCTTTACCGGCAACTTCTTCGTTGGTGATGGCAG
>JBIKSQ010000004.1:0-24044 GCA_044348555.1 Candidatus Nanopelagicales bacterium
CTTCTTTGCCGAGTTTGGTTGTCTTTGCTTCAAACAAAACTGCTTGATCGTCATCGTCGTCGACTGGAATGACACTGGTGTTAAGGCGATTCTTGCAAATGTAATGGTGTCGCCCCTTGGCTACTGCGAACTTAGGTTTACGACCCAACACCGGCTCCAACGCTGCGGCGATTCGTGGCAAATCTCGGCCAATCAACTGCTGCTGCAAAGCCAATGTTGCAGTGCTGACTACGACACAACTTTTGGTTTCCATCGCATGCAAGATTGCGGGCAACAAGTACGCAACCGACTTACCGGTTCCGGTGCCAGCCTGAACTAACAAATGTGATTTTTCAGTTAATGCCGCATCCACCGCCTCGAGCATCTCGATCTGCCCAATTCGGGTTTCACCGCCCAGGTCTTGAACGACAGCAGCAAGTGCCGCCTCAAGTTTTGGTCGCATGAATTTTCCTTTGGTTGTTGATGACCCGATGGTTTCTTACAGAACTGCGAATTCAGCCAATTCAGCTGCCAATTCTTCATCAACTTTCGCAGTCATCAAAGTACCAGCATCTCGATACTCGACCGAATCTACTAGTCCTTGTGACATAACTTTGTTAACTAGTTCGCCGCGCGAATACGGAATCAGTGCATGAATGTTCTGGTTTGGCCCTGGCAACAGCTCTTCAATTCGCTGCATCAGCGCTTCAATACCAAAGCCAGTATGAGCACTCACTACAACAGCTCCACGTTCGATTCGCTGCAATCGTGCGATTTGTAAATCATCAGCCGCATCTGCCTTGTTTATGACGATGAGTTCAGGTACGTCATGGGCGCCAATGTCATTCAGAACTTCACGCACCGCTTGAATCTGAATTTCGGGTGCTGAATCTGAACCATCGACAACATGCAACACCAACTGCGCTTGAGTTACTTCTTCTAGTGTCGATTTGAACGCTTCAACTAATTGATGTGGCAAGTGCCGCACAAAGCCAACCGTGTCAGCCATTGTGATTTCCCGACCACCAGGAGTTTTTGTCTTTCTTACTGTCGGATCCAAAGTTGCAAACAATGCATCTTCAACCAGCACACTGGCACCTGTTAGAAGGTTCAGCAGTGAAGATTTTCCTGCGTTGGTGTATCCCGCAATCGCAACCTGCGGAATGCCGCTTCGCCGCCGAGCACTGCGCTGCGTGTGTCGAATCTTGCTCATGTCTTTGAGTTCGCGTCGAAGCTTTGACATTTGATCCCGAATTCGGCGGCGATCTGTCTCAAGTTTGGTTTCACCAGGACCACGCGTGCCCACACCGCCAGTACCACCTGCAGCTCGCCCGCCAGCCTGCCGGCTGAGTGCCTCACCCCAACCTCGCAACCGCGGAAGCATGTACTCCATTTGAGCTAGCGAAACCTGGGCTTTGCCTTCTTTGCTCTGAGCATGTTGCGCGAAGATATCTAGAATCAACCAGGTTCGGTCTACAACCTTAACTTTGACAATTTCTTCAAGCTTGCGCAGTTGGCCTGGATTCAATTCACCGTCACAGATAACCGTGTCGGCACCAGTTGCAATTACTACATCTTTTAGTTCGCGGACTTTTCCAGAGCCAATAAAGGTTGCTGGATCAGGCGCATCGCGTCGCTGAATCAGTGCGTCTTCTATTACACAACCGGCGGTCTCGGCTAATCGAGCTAGCTCTGCCATTGACCGTTCGGCATCATCGAGTGTGCCCTCAGTCCAAACTCCAACCAGGACAACCTTCTCCAGCCTGATCTGTCGATACTCGACTTCAGTGATATCTGTAAGTTCAGTAGATAAGCCTTCAACCCGACGAAGCGCGCGACGTTCCGCTAATTCGTATTCGCCTTGTTCAAAATCTTTATCATCCAAAACTAAATCTTCCCTCTGTGCTCAAGCCATTCGGCGTGTAATGAAAATTCTCCAACTAATTCAGCTGGCCCAACCAACGTTAGTTCGCCCGCAATATCTTCTTCAACCCAAACGCTGCCACCTGGCACATCGACTTGGGTTGTTGCTGGAAGTTCACCTTTTAATTCAATTCGGGTGGCATGAGCAACCGCGCATGCACCAGTTCCACAGGAGAGCGTTTCGCCAACTCCCCTTTCGAAAACTCGCATCTTCAAGTGATGCGAGTTCAAGACCTGCACAAACTCCACATTCACACCATTGGCGAATACTGCTGCTGGCTCCAAAGTTGGAGTTTGATTCAAGCTGCCAACTGCCGCAAGATCAGAGACAAAAACAACAGCGTGCGGATTGGGCACAATCACGCCAATCGCCTTGGCCGATATCGGTGAAGTTAAATTCACCTCATCTGGGAGCAGTTGTGCGACACCCATCTCAACCGCATAAACATTCTTGTCTCTGCGATTAATCCAGCGCATGCCACTACGAGTCATGATGAGATATTCATCTCCTCCTACTCGACCTGTGGTTGCAAGGAAATGCGCAAAAACCCGCGCACCGTTGCCACACATTTCAGCAATC
Organism: Candidatus Nanopelagicales bacterium; assembly: GCA_044348555.1. Taxonomy (GTDB): domain Bacteria; phylum Actinomycetota; class Actinomycetes; order S36-B12; family UBA5976; genus JAFMIT01. The sequence continues at coordinate 2,483 of JBIKSQ010000004.1, forward strand.
GAGCCATCGGCATTGCGATAGTCCATAAACCACTCCGCCCGATCTGCAAAGCTTCGAATGTCCGCTTCGGCGGCAAATCTTGTGCGGACGACTCGAATCAAACCATCGCCACCCAGACCGAAATTTCGGTCACACACTTTGGAAACGAAGTCTGCCGATAAGTCGTGAGTGCCCTCATCGTCAACCAGCAGCACAAAGTCGTTTCCGGTTCCGTGACCTTTAATTAGCTGTAAATGTGACATGTCTCTAGCCTAAGTGAAAACAGTTACTTCGGAGACACCAAAAGTTCGTATAAATACTGCACTTTGGCACTTGCAATATCCCAACCGTGACCTGGTCGAATTTTTGCATTAGCAACAAGTTCATCCAAAGTGGCTGGGTTTTCAATTAGATGAATCAGTTTTTGTAAGGCTATTTCGTCTGAATCCACAAGATAGCCATCTTTGCCATCAGTAATGAATTCCACGAAACCATTTCCACTGCGCCCTACAACTGGTAGCCCAGTGGCTCTGGCTTCAATAGCAGCCAAGCCAAACGCCTCCCGAACACTCAGTTGGACAAAAACATCTGACTCCTGAAACAACTCATACAATTCTTTGGAATCCAAGCGGCCATGAAAAACTACCTGTGACCCAATCCCACTCAATTTAACAAAGACTTCGAGCAATCGGCGCGAAATTCCAGTACCTGCAATATGCAACTCAACTTTACGATCTTTCGCATTCACCGATTTCAATAGTTTGCGAAATACAAATAGCAGTGGCAAAACTCGTTTACGAGCAGCTAGCCGAGTGGCAGTCACAAGTCGAAAAGTTTCAGGGTGCGCAGTGCGCTCTGCGAGCTGCCAGTGAGAAAGATCTACACCGTTTGGGGTTACCGCAACTTCTTTCCGAGTTACAGCTCTGACTTTGCTAGCCGCTGTTTCACTAACCGCACTCACGAGCGTGTTGCTATCAACAAACCTGCTTAGCAAAAAACTTCGATACAACTTTTGGGCAAGCGGTCCCCAGATACTGTGAACTGTGACAAGCGTCGGAATCTTCATCTGATTTGAAACCCGATGTGCCAGCCAGGAAAATTGTGAGAAAACTCCAGTGTGGATGTGGATTACCTCAGGATTTGTCTGCGCAAAGAGTTTCTCAAGCTGTTTTTTGGCTGAAAAATTCAGTGGCAAGCCAAATGCCAACCTGCTTGTTACCCGAAAAACCCGCTCTAACTCGGGCCCATGGGTTGCCGTTACAACCGACACGTCGTTGCCACGCAGCCTTTGGATTTCAACCAATCGCGAGACCTGTTTTTCAATTCCACCAAGCTTTGGTAGGTAGACATCTGCTATATGGAGGACCCGCACTGTCCAAAGATACGTGGGCAGGGTGCAAACTATGGCCATGGCATCAATTGTGTTCTTTCACGCACATCCCGATGACGAAGCAATTTTGACTGCGGGAACTATGCGTGGCCTTGTCCTAAATGGCCACGAAGTTCATCTGGTTGTAGCCACTCGGGGTGAGGCTGGGCTGACAGATATGGCGGAGCAACGCCTAGGAAGAATCCGGATTGGCGAGCTGCAAGAAGCTGCCGTGGCTCTCGGTGTTGATGATGTGACTTGGTTGGGTTATTGCGATTCTGGTCTCGATGGAATGAACGTTTCGGATCGGGAAACCTTTTGTCATGCTGATGTTGAGACCGCTGCTGCCAAGTTAGCTGACTTTTGCCGCAGCGTTAACGCCACAGTGCTCGTGGGATACGACCAAAAAGGTGGCTACGGACATCCAGATCACCTACAGGTTCACCGAGTTGCCCAGCGAGCTGCTGAGATGTTGCACATTGATCACTTTCTAGAGGCAACTGTGGATCAAGCCAAAGTTCGACGAATCGTCAACTTATTGGGATTTATTCCACGATTACTTGGCAAACCTGAAGCACTTGAAGTTCGAAACATGTTCACCCCAACCGCTGAGATTGGTCTAACGATTGATATTTCGGCTTATTTGGAGGTCAAGCGGGATTCGATGAAAGCACACTCATCACAGCATTCAGGTGGCGAACAACTTCGAACCTTAAAGGCTTTCAGTTCCTTACCAAATTTCATATTTAATAACTGGTTCAAAAACGAGTGGTTCGTCATTCGCTGGGAACGAAACACACCAAACCCATTACGCGATCTGTAACTTTTCTTTTATCTTTTCAAGCACTTGAGCGTTTGAGAATTCGTCTCGATCGAACCATTGAATCTTTGAATCACGCCGGAACCAAGACATCTGTCTTTTTGCGTATCGAGTGGTTGCTTGGATAACGCTTGAAACTGTTTCGGCTTTACTCACCTCGCCCGCAAGCAGAGCTGCCACCTCACGATAACCGATCGCCTTAACCGCCGTCGGAGTTTGCAATAAACCTTGCTCCACCAAAGTAGCTACTTCCGATTCCCAATCGAGTCTGAACATTTCTTCCACTCTGCCACTGATTCGATTGGCCAAAAATGATTTGTCTAAGCCAAGGCCAACACGCAAATCAACATATCTCTGAGGACTCTGCTTTATCTGTGATGGAAAAGGTTCCCCCGTAACTTCGTTTACTTCAAGCGCCCGCACAACTCTTCTGGAATTCGCAACTGAAATCACTTCTGCTGCAACTGGGTCAATCGCTTGCAGTTGTTTGTGCAACTCCACTTCACCGACCTCAAGCAGCAACTTCTCGTACTTCGCCCGAATATCTAGATCTGTCGGCGGGATGTCTAGAACTTCCAGCACACTCTGGACATATAGACCAGAACCACCGACACAAATAGCGATTTTGTCTTTCGAATGTATCTGCTTGATTGCGGTTGCAGCCCATTGTGAAAAGTCTGAAACGGTTGCCAACTCCTGGATGTCTAAGACATCTACAAGATGATGAGGTACGCGCTCTCTTTGTTGCAATGAGGCTTTTGCTGTTCCGATATCCATGCCGCGATAAATTTGATAGGCATCCAGACTCACAATCTCGCCATCTACCAACTCGGCCAGCTCCAGCGCGAGTTCGGTTTTACCAACCGCGGTTGGACCCACGATTGAGATGACTTGAATTTCGGCAGCCATCAGCTCGAAAATGCTTGTCGTTCTGCAGCCTCGACAACGTTTGTAATCAGCATCGCTCGAGTCATGGGCCCAGTGCCACCGGGCATCGGTGCAAAGAAACCCGCGGTAGCAGCAACCGCTGGATCGATATCCCCCAACAGACCTGAGCTAGTGCGAGTAATCCCAACATCAACCAGAGCAGCACCTGGCTTAATCATTGAAGCTTTCACAAAGTGCGCCACACCTGCTGCTGCCACGACAACATCTGCCCGCTTTAGATGATCTTCAAGATTTCGAGTTCCCGTGTGGCACAGAGTTACCGTGGCATTTTCGGAGCGACGAGTCAGCAACAAACCAAGAGGCCGGCCAACTGTTATACCTCTACCGATAACCACAACTTCAGCGCCATCTAGTGGCACTTTGTATTCCCGCAATAACTCCACAATTCCACGCGGTGTGCAAGGCAGTGCCGCTGGAATTCCTAGCACGAGCTTTCCCAAATTGGCCGGATGTAAACCATCAGCGTCCTTGGCTGGGTCAATCGCTTCAAGCGCAGCATTAGCGTCAAGACCTGCTGGCAGCGGGAGTTGCAAAATGTAGCCAGTACATTCAGTAGCAGAGTTCAAATCTTGAATTGCGCCTAAAACATCAGCTTGCGTTGCTGCAGCCGACAATTCAATTCGGATGGATTCAACTCCGACATCAGCGCAGTCCCGATGTTTGCCATCCACGTATGACTTCGAGCCCGGATCATCACCAATCAAGATGGTTCCAAGTCCTGGTTTAAAACCCGCTGCAACTAATTTGTCAACGCGTAGCTTTAAATCAGCCTTTACTTTTTCAGCAGTGGCTTTGCCATCAAGAATTACCGCTGTCATTGGAAAACAATCGTTCGGCTGCCAGAGAGAAATACCCGATGTTCAGCATGCCAGCCCACTGCCTTAGCCAATGCCCGAGACTCAACATCTCGGCCAGCAGCAGCGAGTTGCTCAGGTGTGTAAGCGTGATCGACTCTCGCTACTTCCTGTTCAATAATCGGACCCTCATCAAGATCACTCGTAACGTAATGAGCGGTCGCACCAATTAGTTTGACTCCACGCTCATGCGCTTGGTGATACGGGCGAGCACCTTTGAAAGATGGCAAGAAAGAATGATGAATGTTGATCATCTGGCCAGCAAAAGAGTTGCAGAAATCATCAGACAAAACCTGCATGTATCGAGCAAGCACCACAAAATCAATGTTGTTTTCCGCAATTACCTGTCGCAATCGTGCTTCAGCTTCAACTTTGGTGGTTGAGGTAACTGGAATATGGAGAAATGGAATTCCATACCAAGCAGCCATCTCTTCTAGATCTCGATGATTGCTCACAATCAAAGGGATGTCTACCGCAAGTGAGTTTGAACGATGCCGGAAAAGTAAGTCATTCAGACAATGTTCGTACTTTGAGACCATTATTAGCAGGCGACTTTTGCGTTGAGCTTCAACCAAATTCCATTTCATTGAAAAGTCTTTTGCAATCGGCTCGAAAGATTCTTGAATTTTTGTAAGTTCACTAGTTTCAGCCACATCAAATTCCACTCGCATGAAGAAAAGTCGAGTATCCCGATCTTCAAACTGCTGGCTTTCGGTGATGTTGCCTCCAACATTCACAATGAATGAACTGACGGCGTGCACGATGCCCGATTTATCTGGGCAGGAGATACCAAGAATCAACGATTGCGTCATTTTATTTCCGCCCTATGTTCAGTAACTCTGACGATTTTGGACTTTCCTTTAGTTCCAGAACTTCACGGCCTGGTCGTACCCCAATTAATTCATCAGCAATCAAATGATAGGGAGCGGCGTGAGTAACTCTTGCGGTCACAAAATCCCCTGGCTTGGTGTCCGCTAGCGGCCTGGCTACGTGTACGAGTCGGTTGTCTTTTGCTCGACCAGTCAGACGATCGCTGGCACCATCTTTTTTGCCATGCGAGACAGAAATCATCACTTCGACTTCAGAGCCCAGCAAAAGTTTGTTTTCTTGCCACACGATGTCGTTGGCTAGATCCACAAGTCGCATGTATCGCTCAGAAACCACATCTTGGGGAATCTGATCTGCCATGGTGGCAGCTGGAGTTCCTGGTCTTGGGGAATACTGATAAGTGAAAGCCGCAGCGAACCGAGCAGCCTTAACAACTTCCAGAGTGTCCACAAAATCAGCCTCGGTCTCACCTGGGAAACCAACAATAATGTCTGTTGTTATTGATGCATGCGGAATCAATCCTCGTACTCGATCAAGAATCCCCAAGTAACGATCTGTTCGATACGACCGTCGCATGGCAGTCAAGATCCGATCACTGCCGGACTGAAGTGGCATATGAAGATGCGGCATCACGTTTGCAGTTTCAGCCATTGCATCAATCACATCATCTGAAAATTCTTTGGGGTGCGGACTGATAAAGCGCACTCGCTCAAGGCCATCAATTTTGCCGCAAGCTCTGAGCAGTTTTGAGAACGCATACTTATCGCCAAACTCCACGCCATAGGCATTTACGTTCTGGCCTAGCAACATGATTTCCTGAACGCCGGAGTCAACCAGTACTTGAATCTCTCGCAGAATTTCTGCCTGCGAGCGATCTTTCTCTTTTCCACGAAGACTTGGGACGATACAGAAAGTGCAAGTGTTGTTGCAGCCGACCGAAATTGAGACGAGGGCTGTATGTGGACTTTCACGCTTTGTGGGTAAATCTGAGGGGAACGTCTCCAGCGCTTCGATAATTTCAATCTCAGCTTTTTGGTTGTGCAGAGCTCGTTCCAATAGAACTGGCAACGAACCGATGTTGTGGGTTCCAAAGACCACATCAACCCATGGAGCACGCTGCAGGATGACATCCCGGTCTTTCTGGGCCAGGCAGCCGCCCACGGCAATCTGCATGGTGGGGTGGGCCTGCTTAACTTCAAACAATTGGCCTAAATTTCCATAAAGCTTGTTATCCGCGTTTTCCCGCACAGCACACGTGTTAAAAACGACCACATCGGCCTGTACGCCCGTTTCGGCGGCTGATAGCCCCATTCCCTCTAAGAGGCCGGAGATGCGTTCAGAGTCATGCACATTCATTTGGCAGCCGTGTGTACGCACCTCATAGGTGCGGTTTGGCGACAAAGTAAGGGCTGACATAGGTGCGCAGTCTAGGAGAACTTATAACCAGCCAACGCGCTTGAACTTACGAAACAGCAATCCACTGATGCTCAACATGCCCAGAATCGTCAGCGGGTATCCCCAGGCGCTTTGGAGTTCGGGCATGTTTTCGAAGTTCATTCCGTAAATCCCGGCCACCAGGGTCGGAGTGGCTGCAAGGGCGACATAGGCCGAGATTTTCCGCATGTCTGAATTCTGTTGGACCTGTAGTTGTGCCAGGTCAGCCTGAATAGCGGTTGAAGTTAGCTGATCTACTGAGTTCCCGGTGTCAATCGCAATGTCTAGGTGATCGCTCAAGTCTTTGAAAAATGGCATCAAGACATCTGGGAAGCTGATTCCTTCTCGCACCATGATTTTTTGGAGAATTGGCCGCAATGGCTCTACCCCTCGCCGAAACTCGATGATTTCTCTCTTTAGAAAATACAACTCACTCGAATAACTTCTGGCATTTGGAGTGAAAACTGCTCGCTCAATTTCGCTCACATCATTTTCTAGTTGCAATGAAATGTCTCGATAATCGTCAATCAACTTATCCATCACCGCATGCAAAACTGCGTATGGCCCGATTGCTAATTTTTCGGGAGAACTTTCCAAAGCGTTTCGGACTTCAGTCAATTCGCCGCCGTCACCATGTCGGATCGTGATTACAAAGTTTTTTCCGAGATAAATCATGAAGTCGCCGGTTTCCACCTGACTGCTGGAATCTTCGTAGTAAAGCGTTTTTAAAGTGAAAAATTCAAGATCACCGTAATCATCAAACTTTGGTCGCTGTTGGCCTTTTACGGCATCTTCAATTTGCAGTTCATGTAGATTGAATTCTTCGGCAAGCGCAGCAAGTTCTTCATAGACGGGATTCTTTACCCCTACCCAAATAAAACCTGACTCCGCATCTGCATCTAGTTGCGCTTTGTTTGTGTCGGCTGGTTGCCTAACTCCAGCAACATAGGCAGCGCGATCTACTAACATTTTGATTAACTCAATTCTGAATTAGGTGTTTGGCCCTTTGCAATTTCAATCACTTGAGCTTCCGTGAAAATTGCGGCTATGTATTTTGCAGGTGTCACATCAAAGGCAGGATTGAAACCCTTTGAATTAGTTGGAGCTGTCTGCACTCCTGCTAGATGAGTTATCTCAGACCCATCTCGGAGTTCAATTTCAATTTCGGCTCCAGTTAAAGTGTTCAAGTCAACAGTTGAGACCGGAGCAGCAACCAAAAACGGAATTCCAGCTGCCTGGCAAGCCAGTGCTACTGATACTGAGCCAATCTTGTTCGCACTATCGCCGTTGGCTGCAATTCGATCGGCACCGATGATTGCAAAATCTGCCATTCCTCTAAGGATTGTGCTCGCAGCAGCACCATCTGCCTGAATAACGTGGTTAATTCCGGCTTGATCAAGTTCCCAGGCAGTGAGCCGAGCGCCTTGGAGTAAAGGTCTAGTTTCATCAGCGTAAACAAGTTCGATTTTTCCACGATCTGCTAATTCTTGAATCACTCCAAGCGCAGTTCCGCGACCCGATGCAGCAAGCGCACCGGTGTTGCAGTGGGTCACCACTCGAAGTGGCCTATCTGGAGTATTAGCCAAAATCCAGTCCGCGCCCAGCTTTGCAATCTGCAGATTTGCAGCAATGTCAGCAGCTTCAATCGCAGCTGCTGCTTTGACGACACTGTCGATGCCTTGTTCAACAAACGGCCGAACTTCATCAACCGCCCAAGCCAGATTTACAGCCGTGGGACGAGCGTTCCGAATCGAATCAATTGCAGCATCTTGCTGCTGAGCATTCCAACCGTTTTTTTCACTCTGTAACATTGCTAAAGCAACCCCGTACGCACCGCATACGCCAAGTGCCGGCGCTCCCCGAACTGCAAGCCGATTAATGGCATCAACCAATACGTGTGTCTCAGTAATATCTAAGTAAAGAGTCTCTAACGGCAACTTCGTTTGGTCGATTAGCCGAATTGAATTCCCAGTCCATTGAACTGCTTTGACAACCACAATAACCTCATTAATCGTTTTCTTGATCCTCAAGGCGAAGTTCTGAAATGCAACGCCAGGCAATCGAGAAGCTGTATCCCCGTCTGACTAGGAAATCTAGCAGTCGTTGCCGCTGTTTCTCTACGGGATAACGACTTAATGACTTAAGTCGTCGCACGGCAAGGTCAAACGCCACATCAAAATCATCGCCAGCTCGCTCAGCAACTGCTAAATCAATCAGATCAGCAGCAATTCCCTTCTGGGCCAGTTCTCTTTTTAAAGCTGCCGGTCCGCTGCCCCGGATATTCCGCCGAGAGCGCACCCACATAGCGGCAAACTCTTCGTCATTAATCAAACCCACCTCTTCAAATCGATCCAAGATAGGTTCAAAAACTTCAGCAGGAATTTCTTTTTTTAGCGAATACGAGGCTAGCCCGGCCCTTGTTTGTGGGGCGCGGGCTAGTCGATTTAAAAATAAGGACTTTACCTTTTCAGGCGTTACCTCTTTAAGCGGTTTCGGCGGTCGCATCCACTTCACTCAATCCACCAACACCAAGCTTGGTCTTTATCTTGGTTTCAATTTCGTTGGCAATCTCAGGATTGTCACGAAGGAAGTTACGTGAATTTTCTTTACCTTGGCCAAGTTGATCGCCTTCATAGGTGTACCAAGCACCAGCTTTGCGAACCACTCCATGCTCAACACCCATGTCAATCAAGCTGCCTTCACGGCTGATACCTTCACCATAAATGATGTCGAATTCTGCCTGCTTGAAAGGTGGAGCAACTTTGTTCTTGACGACTTTAACGCGAGTGCGGTTACCAACAATGTCAGTGCCGTCCTTTAGCGATTCAATTCGACGAACATCAAGTCGAACAGATGAGTAGAACTTCAAGGCCCGACCACCGGTTGTGGTTTCTGGAGTTCCAAACATGACACCAATTTTTTCACGCAACTGGTTAATGAAGATTGCGGTAGTGCCACTGTTAGCCAGAGCACCTGTGATTTTACGAAGTGCCTGAGACATCAAACGAGCCTGAAGACCCATGTGGCTGTCTCCCATTTCGCCTTCAATTTCAGCTCTAGGTACCAAGGCAGCGACTGAGTCAATGACGATAAGTGCAATTGCACCTGAGCGGATTAACATGTCTGTGATTTCGAGCGCCTGCTCGCCGTTATCTGGCTGGCTGACCAACAGACTGTCGATGTCGACGCCTAGAGCTTTTGCGTATTCAGGATCAAGTGCATGCTCGGCGTCGATGAACGCGCAGATGCCGCCCAACGCCTGGGCGTTGGCGATTGCGTGAAGTGCGACAGTCGTCTTACCTGAGGACTCAGGGCCATAAATTTCAACCACTCGGCCACGTGGCAAGCCACCAATTCCGAGCGCAATGTCTAGCGCAATGGATCCGGTCGGAATAACTTCGATTCCAACCCGTTCCTCAGCACCAAGGCGCATAACTGAGCCTTTGCCGAACTGACGCTCAATCTGCGCTAGCGCAGCATCTAGAGCCTTATCGCGGTCATTCCCAGGGGTGGCAGCTGCCATTTTGTCTCCTTTGTAGGTTGATGCGGCAACTCTAGGAAGGACTACTTACATTGATTTCCCGACCCGAGTTGCTTGTTTAGCATCCCAATGGTGTGGACAATACCCGAACATCTGTTCGAATGCATTTTATTGCTCCGCGTGTCGCAAAATTAGCGTTCGGAGGCCGGCATCCGCTCATAACGCCAGACGGCGCGCCAGACATCGACGGTTTCAACGCCTGCCGCTAGGGCCTGTTTGACTGTTAAATCATCTAGTTCAGCCAAAACCGTGTCACTCGCCCAAGAGTGCGCGTAGGTGTCCCCAAAATGGCTTTCCATTCGCTCCCAGAAGTCTGTGAGCTTCACAACCGCGCATCCAGCGCTAGTCCTGCCGCCACAACCTCGGCTCCGAGTTGGCGGCTTGAAATATCTCCACTATCCCAAAACCAACTGCTCAACCATCGCGTCACCGTCTCGACGGACATCAAGTCTGAGCTTAGATTGAAACGAAGTAGTAGATCAGAAATGGCAACTTTGATTTTTTCTGGCTCGGCAATCACAAAATGTTGGAGCTGGACTAGTAACAGCGGGTCATGTTCGCGAAGGCCAATCACGGCAGAATGTTCGGCAATGAATGTCGCCATGTTTTCTAGGGCTTTTGTTGCTGAATCAACCTGCATCAAATTTACAAACTTTGAAAACTCAGAGTCCCAAATGATTTGAATGAGATCCTTTTCCGAGCGGATGTGATTGTGAATCGTAGCCCGCGAGATGCCACTAGTTTTGGAAAGCGCCGTCAGACTCAGGCCTTTTCCACCACGGTCATTTAGATTTTCAACGGCGGCATCCGCCAAAGCTTGTCGGGTTCTAGCAATTCGTGCATTCATTCTAAAAACTAGGCGGCGATGCCGGCGTCTTTTGACTTGCGCTCAAGTCTTTCTTGCCAGTTCAACGATGATGCAGCCGAGGCCATTACGTATGAAACCTCTACCCCAAGCGCCCGAGCAACAGATTGCAACAGTTCGCTAGAGAGTTCTTTGTGGCCACGTTCGATTTCTGAGAGGTAACCAACAGCAATTTGGGCGGTGCCTGAAACGTCGCGTAATGAACGTTTTTGGTTCAATCGCAACTCTCGCAGTTCGCGGCCGATTGCTACTCGCATCAACATTGGATTACCTCCTATCGGCGCGAAACTTACTCCGAATTTAGACATTTTGCTGAATATGCGTCAAGCGTTTTCGACAATTGGCCTTTCCAGCCCTGTGATTGCAATCAAATGGTCGATCAGCAGTCCAAAAACCGCAATACAGGTCTGCACCCGAATCTCATCCCGACTGCCAGAAAGCTGTAGCGAAACTGTCCGAAGGTTGCCGTTCGAGCTAAGGGCGATATGCACTTCCCCAACTTGGTGGTGCGCAACCGGGTGTGGCCCAGCCACGCCAGTACAACCTACCGCTATGTCTGAATCACTCCGGCTTCTCACTCCTGCTGCCATCTGCGCAGCCACCTCGGCCACAATCACATCCGAAAGCAAATGACTTTGAACTCCCAACAGCTCGGCCTTCATCTGCGGCGTATAAGCAGTAACGCCAGCTTTGAAAACACTCGAAGCGCCTGGCACTGAAGTCAACAGTTGCGCAATCATTCCGCCGGTCAAGGACTCGGCCGAACTGATTGTTACTTCTGCAAACTTTGCTAGATACACAACCGCCCGGGCAAATTCATACTCCGATGGGTTGAGGGATCGATCTGAAACGATTGCGAGCGCTTCCTCGGCTTCAATCTTTAACTCTGAATTAGTCATTTTTCAAACTCGCTTGCATTGTGCGTAAGTAGTTGAGTCCGGTTGCGACCGTCACGATGACCGTTACCCAAACCAAGATATCTAAGCTGAGCCAAATCCAATTTGGAAAAGAAGCAGGAGTCACTAGCAAAAGCGAGATCGTCACAATCTGCAAGGTTGTCTTCAGCTTGCCGCCAGCATCTGCTGCCTGCACAACTCGATTTGCAAAAACCAAACGCAACAGCGTGATACCAACTTCTCTCACCATCACTAGAACTGCTGCAACAATAGGTATGACACCAAGTGTGGCCAAACCAATCCAAGCAATACCAGTGAGAGCTTTATCCGCAATCGGATCAGCTAATTTTCCAAAACTTGTTACCAACCCGGATTTGCGCGCCCACCAACCGTCCAGAAAATCTGTAATTGCAGCAACCAAAAAAATGGTTAGCAATAACCAGTCATTCCACTGCGAAAAAATGCCAACACCCAGCAATGGCACAAATCCCACCCGCAAGAGTGTTAATCCGTTCGGGCCATTTAAAAGCGACCGCACTACACAACCTCAGCGATCAGATCAGCACCCTCAGTGTCTGTGATGCGGACATTAAGCATGTCGCCCACTTTGAAAGAGCCTTTTGAAATCAATCGTGTGGTTCCATCAACCTCAGGGCCTTGCCACTGCACTCGGCCTTCAATCTCGGCGCCTACAGATTCAACCAAAAATTCGGTCTCAGACCCAACTCGATCTTCGGCTCGCTGCGATACAACTTCGTCAACTAGCGAAGTTATGTAATCAACCCTGCGATTGATTTCGGCGCTCGTGTGTTTGTCAGTAAATGTCTCGGCTTCAGTGTCGTTCTCATCGCTGTAGCCAAAAATTCCAATCGCATCCAACTGGGCAGCCGAAACAAACTCACACAACTCCGCAAAATCAGCATCAGTTTCACCAGGAAATCCCACAATTAGGTTGCTGCGAATCGCAGCTGTTGGGGCTTGCTGCCGAATCTTTGAAATCAAGTCTAGAAATTCTGCTGAGCCACCAAACCGGCGCATTCTGCGAAGCACCGCAGGAGCTGAGTGTTGGAAGGACATATCGAAGTAAGGAACGACACCGGGAGTATTAGCGATGGCTTCAATGAGAGTTGGTCGCATTTCAGCTGGCTGCAAGTAAGAAAGTCGAATCCACCGCAAACTTGGAATCACCGCTAGGGCTGGCAACAATGATTCCATTAGTTTCATATCCCCAAAATCTTTTCCATACGAAGTTGAGTTTTCACTGACCAGCATTACTTCTTTTACGCCTCGCTCAGCAAGCCAAGCGGCCTCAGAAATGATGTCCGTTGGCCTACGCGAAACGAACGCACCTCGAAAACGCGGGATGGCACAAAAACTGCAACGTCGATCGCAACCACTAGCAATCTTGAGCGGCGCATACGGTCGACTATCCAATCGAACCCGTAGAACTTCACTCTCCGAAGAAGTTAAAGCATTCGCCCGATCAATGGGAGATTTTGAAACCAGAGTTCGTCTATCGATTGGTTTATGACTTGTAGGTCTTGCGCCAGCCACAATGTCGCGCAGTTGTTCACCAATCGTTTGATACGAATCAAAACCCAGAACTGCATCAGCTTCAGTTAACTCAGCTGCTAGTTCTTCGCCGTACCGCTCAGCCATACAACCCACAGCTACAACCGCTTTGGCTTTGCCAGTTTCTTTCAAATCCGACGCTGCCACGATTGCATCAATCGAGTCCTTCTTGGCGGCATCAATAAATCCACAGGTGTTGACCAAGATGGCGTCTGCCAGGTTCTCATCACTAGTTAGTTCCCAGCCAGATGCGGCCAAACGAGCTGCTAATTCATCGCTGTCAGTTTCATTGCGAGAGCAACCAAGTGTTTGAATGTGGACTAATCGGGTTTGACTCATGGGTAGAGCGTAAACGCAAAGTTGAAATTAACTTAAAGCGCGTGGATCGCCCAACCCAAATACTCGGTCTAGTACCTCACCGGTGAGACCCAAAGTGCCCAAGTCAACACCGTTGACTTCTAATTCAATGCCACCAGCATTTCCCACACGAATGGACAATTCTGAATCATCTGCAAACGGAATGCTGTCCCCTGGGCGCAGAGTGCTTTCGAGTAAGACATCTCCGTTACTTGCCTTTACTTGCACCCAACTTGATTCAATTGCAGTCAGTCTCATCGACACGATCGATGGATCTGCATTTGTTGGTGCAACTTGCGCACTCTCTGACTCACTTGGATCGGGGTCAGCAGGTGACTCTTGACTGGCAGATGCGCTTGGCAGCGGCGCATTACCAGCACCAGCTGAAACAAACAACGATTGGCTAATCCAAGCAGCAGCAATCAAAAGTACGATGCCAGTGATGATTAATGGAAGTGTGTAACTTCGGCGCGGAGGTAAGGCATCTTTTTTCTTGTCATGCTCAAAAATATTTAAATGATCCGCAACTGAGAGATCAGATCTGGAAACCTCGACATTGGTAATACCCAATTGATTTTCATACAACTTGATTATTTCAGCAGGGTCAAGTCCAACCTCAGCTGCCAGCGCCCGAATCCGAGCACGCACATATACCTCGGCATCTATCCCTACAAGTTCGTCTGCCTCAATCTGCCTAATCTGAGTCATTCGAAGCTTTGTAGTTCTAGCCAAATCCTCAATCGAAATTCCCCGCTCCTGACGAGCTTGAGAAAGTCGTTGCCCTACTGTCATTTACCAGCCTGCCAAAGTAGAAAAAATACAGGCGATAGAATAGTGGGGTTGAGGGCGTTTATCTAGGCGCATCTTGGACACTTAACCAAAAGTCCTATTCGCCCCGAATTAGGGCGATGGTCGCTGGTAACTCATCCGCAGAAACCAAGACCTCCCGAGCCTTTGCGCCTTCACTTGGCCCGACAATCCCCCGGCTTTCCATCAAATCCATTAGCCGTCCAGCCTTGGCAAAACCGACCCTAAGTTTTCTTTGCAACATGGAGGTTGAGCCAAACTGAGTTCCAATCACCAATTCGACGGCCTGCAACAACAAGTCCAAGTCATCGCCTATGTCACCTTCAACATCTGACTTGCTTCTTGAAATTTGGGCTGCCACGTCTTCTCGGTATTCCGGATCCGCTTGTGACTTGACGTGCGCCACAATGCTGCGAATTTCTTTTTCACTAACAAAGGCGCCTTGAATACGCATTGGCTTTGATGTGCCTTGCGGCAGGAATAGACCATCTCCTTGGCCAATAAGTTTGTCAGCTCCCACCTGATCCAAAATAACTCTTGAGTCAGTTGAACTTGAAGTGGCAAATGCCAAACGGCTTGGAACGTTCGCCTTGATTAGACCTGTGACAACATCAACGGATGGCCGCTGGGTAGCTAGCACCAAGTGGATTCCGGCAGCTCGAGCAAGTTGAGTGATTCGAACGATGCTGTCCTCAACATCCCGCGGAGCAACCATCATCAAGTCTGCTAACTCGTCTACAACAACAAGCAAATATGGATATGGCTTGAGCACTCTTTGACTATCTGGCGGAAGCTTCACTTTGTTCGTGCGAACTGCCTTGTTGAAATCGTCTATATGACGGAAACCAAATGCAGCCAAATCGTCGTAACGATTATCCATTTCTTTGACAACCCACTGAAGCGCTTCGGCAGCTTTCTTTGGGTTAGTAATAATCGGCGTGATGAGATGCGGTACACCTTCATAGATTGCTAACTCGACTCGCTTCGGGTCAACCAAAATCATCCGCACTTCATCTGGTGTCGATCTCATCAAGATTGATGTGATCATGGCGTTGATACAACTTGATTTGCCCGCACCGGTAGCACCAGCAACCAGAATATGCGGCATCTTTGCAAGGTTGGCAACTACAAAGTTGCCCTCAACATCTTTGCCAATACCAACCGTTAAAGGATTGGGATCTGAAATTGAAACATTGCTTCGCAGAATGTCCCCAAGGCTTACTAACTCACGGTCTTTGTTTGGGATCTCAATGCCGACCGCGCTTTTTCCAGGAATCGGCGAGAGGATGCTGACTTCAGAACTTGCAACCGCATAAGAAATGTTTTTTGCTAGCGCAGTTATCCGCTCAACTTTTACGCCAGCAGCCAACTCCACTTCATAGCGGGTAACTGTTGGACCTCGCATGTGACCGGTTACTACAGCCTCAACTTGAAAATCTTCAAAGACTTGCTGGACTGCAGTAATGGTGGCTTTGGTTGCAGCCGAGTTTTCCCGTGGAGCTGCCCCTGGACTTAACGATGAAGGATCTGGCAACACATAGTCCATAGCTGAAGCAAAAGAGAGCTGCTCTGGGGCGGCGGCTTTCGCGGTTGGTTTACGCACTAAATCCAACACCGCAGTGTCACTGGTCGCTGGAATTGAATCTGGAACTGAGGAATCATCCGAGTCTGTAACTTCAACCGGAAATGTGCTCGCCGAGCGAGTTCCGGTCAGTGGGATTTCCGTGGTTTCATCACCTTGGTACTCCCCTTCATTCGCCTCATCAACTACCGCGACTCGTTCAAAAGCAGTGTCGGCTTCATAACCCTCGAGTTCATCGGTTGCTTTCAGTCGAGGCTTACGTTCTGGTAGCCGATTTCTAAATGAAGTTAGCCGCTGAGGTAATACGCGAATTGGAGTCTTTGTGACAATCAGAAAACCAAAAAACAAAACAAATACATAAAGTACAACCGCAAGCCAAGGAGCAGATGCAGCAACCAATGCAGATGTGAGCAAGTACCCCGCAATGCCACCAGCTGAATTCATTTCAGCAACTGGACCACTCGGAGTTGGTGTGCCACTGTAAACATGCCAGATTGCAATCAACGCAAGCACAACTGCAGTGCCACCGATACTGGCTCGACTTGTATCCGAAGTTTCATCTGGGTGCCGGAAGAATCTAACTCCAAGCCAAATGAAGTAAATTGGAATTACAAAACCAAAACTGCCAAAGAGTCCGATTCCAACGTTGGCGGCAATTTCGCCAATGATTCCGTCAACTCGCCACCAAACACCAGCGCTGAAGATCGCAGCGATTGCGAAGAATAAAAGTCCTAAACCATCGCGTCGATGTGCTGCATCGAGATTGGCAGCATTCTTGCCAACACTGCGAAAAAGTTTGCCAAATAATCCACTGAGCCCACGCCATGCAGCGGCTAAGCCACGACCAACTCCAAGAAGAATCTGTGCAATTACCGAGGGTTTCGAAGTTGCACTGCCTGTGGATTTAGGTTTCGTGGCTCGCGTAGGGGAAGGTTTACGAGAAGCCATGAATACAGATTAACGGCGATTAGTGACAACACTTAGGAAGTGTCGCTGCGTGTCGGGTTTAGGCCTCAATTACGACAGGAACAATCATTGGTTTGCGGCGATGCGCGTCCGCAACCCACTTGCCCACAACCCGCCGGACGACCTGACTCAACTGCCGTGGGTCTGTCATTCCCTCCTGTAGCGCAAACTCAATGGCCTTCACTACTAGTGGAATCAACGGATCAAAGATGGTGTCGTCTTCGGCAAAACCGCGAGCATGGATTTCGGGTCCAGCAACAACTTTAGATTTCACAACATCAACTGCTACGACACATGAGATGAAACCCTCTTCACCAAGAATTCGCCGATCCTTCAACGAAACCTCAGAAATATCTCCGACAGATGCTCCATCGACAAATACATAACCGCAATCGACCGCACCAACAAGCTGCACGATGCCATCTTTTAAATCAACAGCCATTCCATCTTCAATCACGTGGACTCGATGCGGCAACACACCTGTCTTGATAGCAACGTTTGCGTTTGCTCGCAAATGCCTAGCTTCTCCGTGAATCGGCATCACGTTCTTGGGTTTGACTAAGTTGTACGCGTATAGCAATTCGCCAGCTGCTGCGTGTCCAGAAACGTGCACAAGTGCGTTTCCTTTGTGCACCACTTGGGCGCCAAGTCGGGTGAGGCCGTTGATGACTCGATTAACTGAGTTTTCGTTTCCGGGAATTAACGATGATGCAAGCACTACCGTGTCATCTGGACCGATTGAAATTCGATGGTCGTTGCTTGCCATTCTGGCAAGTGCTGCCATCGGCTCGCCTTGCGAACCAGTACTGACTAAAACGATTCGTTCGGGTGCGAGTTCTTCTAACTTGTCAGCACTCACAATGGTGCCAACCGGAGCCTTCAAGTAACCAAGTTCAATTGCAGTAGTCATGTTGCGAACCATTGAGCGCCCAACCAATGCAATTTTGCGATTGTGCTTTACAGCGATGTCAATGACTTGTTGGATACGATGAACATGTGAGGCAAAAGATGCAACCACGATGCGACCTGGTGCCCGATTAAACACCTGATCCAAAACTGGGATGATGTCACGTTCACTTGGTACGAAACCTGGTACCTCAGCGTTGGTTGAATCCACCATAAATAGATCCACTCCCGCATCACCTAATCTGGCAAAGGCCGAAAGGTCCGTGATCCGGCCATCAAGTGGCAGCTGATCCATTTTGAAATCACCCGTGTGGAGAACAACTCCCGCTTTAGTAGTTATGGCAATAGCTGCAGCATCTGGAATCGAGTGCGTCACCGCTAAAAATTCAAGGTTGAATTCGCCTGCCGAAACTTGTTGACGATCAGTAACCGCCCGCAAATCACCGGTGATGCGATGCTCTTTCAGTTTGGTGGCCGCGAAAGCCAAAGTAAGTTGAGTTCCATAGACCGGAATGTCTGCTCGATTGCGCAACAAATATGGAAGCGCACCAATGTGGTCTTCATGGCCATGGGTAAGGACAACCGCGACGATATCCGCCCAACGATCCTGCAGATAATCAAAATCTGGCAAGATTAAATCGACACCTGGTTGTGATTCTTCTGGAAAAAGCACACCGCAATCCACAATCAGGATCTGACCGTTGATTTCAAAAGTGGCCATATTCCGACCGATGTCGCCAAGGCCGCCGAGTGGAATTACCCGAAGTGTGTCCGGTGCCAGTTTTGGTGGAGTTGGTAAATCACTATGTGAATGAATCACAGGTTAAAACCGCCCGCTCGTAGATCTAGTCGTAGTTGTTCAATAGAAGCGGCATCAGCTTGGACATACGGCAGGCGCAATTTTCCACCACCAGCTCTTCCCAAGAGATCCAAAGCTGCCTTGGTCATAATCGCACCACCCAAACGGGTCATCACACCAGTGTTGATAGGAACTAAATCAAAATTGATTTGTTTGGCCTTTTCTACATCGCCGACTTCAAAAGCTTTCACCATTTGCTGGTATCGATCAGCCAGCAGATGTCCCGTGACACTTACAAAGCCCGCAGCTCCAACCGCAAGCAAAGCAAGATTCAATCCATCATCGCCAGAGTAGAAAGGTAACCCGCAGGCCTGCATAACTTGAGTCGCAGCAAACGGATCACCTTTTGCATCCTTGTTTGCAACGATTCGTGGATGCTCGGAAAGTCGAATCAAACTTTCGGTTGTGATTTGAATGCCCGCACGCCCTGGAATGTCGTAAACCATCAGTGGTAAATCGGTGGCATCGGCGATTGCATGGAAGTGAGCAATCACGCCTTCCTGTGGAGGTTTGTTGTAGTACGGAGTAACAGCGAGCAGACCGTTCGCACCAGCCTTTAGCGCATCTCGGGAATGCTCCACCGAATCAGCGGTGTCGTTGTTTCCGATTCCCGCAACAACATGAATGTCATCACCTACAGCAGCTCGAACCACTCGAACCAGTTCCGCTTTTTCTTGCGGTGTTGTGGTGGAGGCTTCTCCAGTTGTGCCGTTGACGATTAATCCATCGTTCCCAAGTTTGACTAGATCAACTGCCAGTGCAGCTGCTGCGTCGAAATCAACCTCTAGGTTGTCCTTGAAGGGTGTGACCATCGCGGTTAGAACGGTGCCGAATGGGCGGGCTTTTGTGCTAACTGGGGCCATAGCTAACTCCTACGGTGCAACTCGACCATTGGCAACAAACGAAGCGTGCGTCAGTGGCATCAGTTTTGCAAACTCTGCCTCATAACGCTCGGCTACCAACTCGATTTCTCGCTGTGGATATGACGGGAACGTACTGTCATCACTCTTTTTGCGCAGCGATAAGAAATTCATCAATGCACGAGCATTCATCGTGACATAGGCACTCGAATAAATGTTGACTGGCAGCACAATTCGTGCGACTTCACGAGCAACCCCTGCATCCAACATTTTCTGGTAGGCCGCATAAGCCGTTTCACAAGCCAGCTTCGTTTCTTCAGTCACGATATCGAATTGCTCTTTTGTGCCATCGACGAATTCGTAGGCTCCAGCTTTACCGATTTGAATAAGTTTGCGCTCTGGCGAAGGTGTGTAAAAAACTGGTTCGAGTACTTTGTAACGGCCACTTTCTTCGTTGTATGAAGCAATCCGATGTCGAAAGTGTTCGCGCCACATGAAGATTGGACCCTGCACGAAAAATGTCATTGAAGAGTGTTCGAAAGGGCTGCCATGGCGGTCCCGCATCAGGTAATTGATGAGACCAGCTGATCTATCTGAGTCGGTGGTTACGTCATCTAGCGATTGTTCGCCCTTGGTCGAAACCCGAGCGGCCCAGACGACATCTGCATCAGATGCAGCGGCCTTGATAAGTTCAACTGTTACATCGCTACGAAAGCGGACTTGCTCCACGGTAATACCTCCAGATTCGAGCCAAGCCTACCTGTGGGGCTTAGCGAAACTGCTTTGACTTGAGAGTTGTTGGGAAAAAACCCTAAAAAAACCGAGATACAACTGTGTCGAAAATGGGAACCTTTCGTGACCTACCGCTCATTTGTAGTTATCAAAGTTGGGCTGTGGGAAATCCCCATACACCTATGAACCACGGAGGACACATGGCATTTAGTGTTTTGCTGCTTGATTACGACAACTCTCAGAGTCATCTAATTCAGAGTCAGTTTCAAGATGCTGGATACAACGTTTTAATCGCAAAACCAAATTCAGACAAAGCTGAACTTTTAAGAGATCACCGACCTGATATTGCAGTAATTGCTGGGGACAGCCCAGATGCAATCGCAGCCTGTGTGGAAATCCGAAAACATACAACCCTGCCCCTGATAGTTTCTACAAAGAAAAGAGAGTTAGTAAATGAGATGGCAGCGATACGAAGTGGCGCTGATGATTACATGGAGCTCAACCTTGATGCTCCAACTCTGGCAATGAAGGCCCGCCGCATGTTGGGTTTACGCGGAGTGCATCCGATTTTGGAATCAACCGACAGAGAAATCTTTATGGATGTCGACCGGCGGATTGTGACATTGCACAAAAAGCAGCTGCAACTAACCCGAACTGAATTTGAAATTCTGCGAATCTTGCTCGAGAACTCTCATCGGGTGGTCGATCGTCGAGAACTTATTGATCGGATTTGGGGCGGGTGGTTTGGTACAGACCACGTGCTTGAAGTCCATGTTTCAAGGTTGCGCCGAAAACTCAAGGAAGCCGGCCGAGACTCGCTCTTAAGTGTGCGCGGAGTCGGCTATCGGCTGTAAATGTGCTGCACTCTAAACTCGGCTCATGGCTAGCGACTCCAACTCCAAAATCATTGTGCGAGATGCCCTTGGAATTGGAATTGGAGTCGCTGCATATGGATTTGGATTTGGCGCGCTTGGCATTTCGGCTGGACTAACTTTCTGGCAAACCATGACTCTGTCGTTGTTCATGTTCACGGGCGCATCTCAGTTTGCTTTGCTCGGGGTGATTGCTGGCGGTGGTTCGTTTTCAGCTGCAATTGCCGCCGCCTGGTTACTTGGTATCAGGAATCTCCCATACGCAATTCGTATGAAATCTCTGGTCCGGCCGAGAAGCTGGAAGATCCCAATCGCTGCGCAGTTAACTATCGACGAAAGCACCGCAATGGCGCTGGCGCATCAGTCACCTGATGGGGACACAACCGGAGCGCGAAAAGCTTTTTGGTACACCGGCATCAGTGTCTATGTTTTCTGGAATCTGGCAACCATGTTTGGCGCATTTGCTGCCGCCGCAACGAGTGACCCTGCTGCGCTTGGACTTGATGCTGCCATCT
>JBIKSQ010000071.1:0-6670 GCA_044348555.1 Candidatus Nanopelagicales bacterium
TGTCCCCACATATTTACTAGCTAACTCCGAAATTGGGGCTTGTGCCCACTCAGGTGATCGAGGGACTAACTCTCCCGACCCAATGGAACGAGCGTTCTGCAAAGCGCGGGTTGAGTTCAGCACGACTTCGTCATAGCGCGATTGATTAAATTTCTTGTTGTGGTAACTCTCGTTGATTTTTCGCAGTACATCAATTTCTAAATTGGAGAGACTTCTATTTTTTATGACATTAGATGAATCATTCAATTCACTTGTTGAGAGTGCGAGACTCAGAAATTTGCCAAACGCATCAGCTATCAATTCAGGTTTTTTCTTTGAAGTCACCACAACCGAAAGGTTTTCTGGGCCAAAAATCTCGGCCCAACGGGTTACAAGATTAAATCCGTCGTCCTCGTGAAAAACTCGCATGCCGGGGTGAGGAATGCCATCAAAGTAAGCCCGAAGCCAGTCATCCAGTGAAATTGTTGCTCCACGTTTAATGGTTTGTTGCCACATCGATGGGAAGTAACTTTCAAAGCTCCGCATTGAAATCACAACCCGAGTATTCGCTCCGATGAGTTCCTTCGTCCGCGCAACCGCATCGATATCGAACCTGCTAAATCGTTCTGAGGTAATTAGTGAGACAAACTCATCTCCTTTTTCGGATTTAAGTTTCGTCACTGCCTCGATTGTCGCTGTGCTGCCTTGAATATCAAGTTCGCGGGCTAACTGGTGATCAGCATTAAATGTGGTGTATCGCAGTACACCTGGGAGATTCTGGTATCTCCATTTCGCTCCAAGAATTGCTTGGATTGAGGTGGTGCCAGACTTTGGGGTTCCGATATGAAGCAGGGTTTCTCCGGCAGAGAGATTCATGCGGGGAGACCTTCCTATCCAGCAAATCCTGCGCAGTTTAGTTCTTTTGACTTAAAAGTATGCCAAAAAACTGGGTAATTTGAATCGAAACCGCTAGTTTTGTCTCTCAAGTGAACGGAGTCGGAACATTTCCAAATTGCGCGCAGCCCGCATTGTTGTGACTTCATTTTTGATTCTCACTGCAATCGGCACTTTGTTACTAAATTTGCCAGTTGCCACTACTTCTGGAGAATCTGCCGGATTCAAAATTTCGTTTATCTCGGCCGTGGCTTCAGTCTGTGTAACAGGCATGATTCCGGTCGATGTTGGTACTTACTGGTCTGGATTTGGTCAGCTCGTAATTTTGCTGCTACTTCAAATCGGTGGCATCGGGGTAATGACTATCGCGACCTTAATCGCTACTAGTCTCACAAAGAGACTTGATCTTGGAACCCGCTCTGCAGCCGAGCTGGAAACGAAAAACACTGCAGGTGGAGGATTCAGGTACGTCCTGCGGAGAGTCTTTGTAGTTGCATTTGTCATTGAATTATCTTTGGCCGTTTGGCTTATTGCTAACTTCTATTTCAGATATGACTTCGAACTAGCTAAATCTTTATGGTACGGAACCTTCCATGCAGTTTCAGCTTTCAACAACGCAGGTATCGCTCTGTTCAGTGACAGTTTTGCAAGTTTTAGAACTGATGCACTAATTCTTCTACCCATCATTTTTGCAGTCATCCTGGGCGGTATTGGCTTTCCAGTTATTTTCGAACTTCGCAAGAAATGGCGCAGGCCTGAGTCATGGTCGATTCTGACCCGCATTTCGGTAAGCCTCACAGTTGCGCTCTTGATAATTGGAACCGCTGGGTACATGTTCTCTGAATACAACAACCCCGACACTTTTGCGCCATTAAGTTTGGCTGAACAAGGTTTGGCAGCATTCTTTATGTCTGCAATCTCCAGGACTGCGGGATTTAGCATTGTTGATCTCGCACTATTGGATTCAGAAGCTTCACTTTTGACTATGACATTAATGTTTATTGGAGGCGGTTCAGCGGGCACAGCCGGTGGCGTCAAAATCACCACCATTGGTATCTTGGTTTTCATCGTCTTGGCTGAGATTCGAAACCGCGACGATGTAGTGATCGGACGACGTCGAATTGCATCAACGGTTCAACGTCAAGCCTTGAGCATCTTCGCTCTAGGAGCTGCAACAGTTCTTTTGTTCACTTTCGTCCTAACGGCGCTGACTCCATTTGAGTTTGAACAAGTTCTATTTGAGACTATAGCGGCGTTTTCAACTACCGGGCTATCGGTTGGAGTTCTGGCAGAACTTGAAGATTTGCCGCTGTACGTTCTGACTTTGCTGATGTTCGTCGGTAGGTTGGGACCATTGATTTTGGCAACCGCCCTGGCTTTGAATTCCAGAACGCAGTTGTCCCGCGTACCAGAGGAGAAGATGATCATTGGCTAGCAAAAAA
The DNA here is from genome assembly GCA_044348555.1 of Candidatus Nanopelagicales bacterium. GTDB lineage: Bacteria > Actinomycetota > Actinomycetes > S36-B12 > UBA5976 > JAFMIT01. The sequence goes on from JBIKSQ010000071.1 coordinate 2,316, forward strand.
GCCCCGGTATTAGTAGTTGGTCTAGGTCGTTTTGGATACTCAATGGCTAAAGAACTGAATTCACTGGGCACGCCGATTCTTTGTATTGATAATGATCAACAGTTAGTACAGAAGTGTTCAAATGAGTTCGATCGCATTGTGGTCGCTGACACGACTGACATTGATGCCTTGCGGGAACTAGGTATTGAAGAGTTTGAATTCGCTGTTGTTGCAATTGGTGGTGACCAAGAAGCGAGTATCTTGACAACATCAATCCTGAGTGATTTGGGTGTTCCAAAAATCTGGGCGAAGGCTTTGAGTAGACAGCATGCACGCATCTTGAAAAGAGTTGGCGCGCATCATGTGATTCAGCCCGAAAGAGAAACTGGAATTCGAGTGGCACATATGGTTGCCGGGAATTTACGAGAGTACCTTGAGGTTGCGGAGGATTGGGTTCTAGTGAGAACTACGCCTCCACTTGAGTTTGTAGGTACTCCGCTGGGACAAACCAGACTGCGCGCTAAAACCGGCGTGACGATTGTTTCGGTGAAATCAAGTGCCTCAAATGCATATGATCACGCTGACTCGCAAACAGTTCTAACGGCCCAAGACGAGATTCTGATCGTTGGTAAACCGAAAGCTGTTGAAGAGTTCATCGCTCTACCGATGCCTTGATTTGCTTCCTTAATCACTAAGCGCGATTAGCGCGTTGCAGTCTGTTACGCGGTTTCAACATATGAGATTTATTGTCTTAAATGGTGACCCTGCGTCGGGTTTCTAGGTTGAATATGAATACCCTTGGGCTTATGAAAGAAACACCGACTAGAGAACAAATGCTCGAATATGTATCAGCTCGAGGCGTGCAGCCGAGCTTTTTTGATGCCTTCGAAATTGAACGACATATCCCTGCTCCCACGCTTGAATGGCTTTACAACCGCTTTTTAGCCGATCCAGATGTGAATGCACCACTAATTGCCACCCCAGGCAAGTGGCATCCAGATCTACACGGTGACATCACACTCGGGGATGGGCGACGGATGCGAGTCGAAGGCATCTTGCCAATCGATGCTGTTGGCTATCACCACTTGCACATGCCTAACGGTGAAACTCGACTTGTGCTCGGGGCACCTGAAAAGTTACATACTCCAGCACGCTCATTTGGCTGGTCGATCCAGCTTTACTCTGCGCGAACTGAAAAGTCATGGGGGATAGGCGACTATGCCGACCTAGCCCAACTTTCCAAACTCTCCGGACACAGCGGTGCTGCATTCGTTCTCACCTGTCCGCTACATGCTGGAAGTCTGGGTGAGTTTCCGCAGGCTTCGCCTTACTCGCCAACATCACGTGACTGGTTGCAGGTTATGTACATCGCAATCGACAGAGTAAAAACGGATGTTGATTTAAGTGATTTGCGTGAGCAGGGTCGTGCGCTGAATGCCGAGCGAATAATTGATCGTTCAAAGGTGTGGAAGATTAAGCGCGAAGCACTTCAACGAATTTGGGCAGACCGGGGTCGTAACGGTGGCACAGACTGCAACGACTGGGTCGCACATCGCGGGCAGGAGTTGCAGAGATTTGCAACGTTTATGGCACTCAGCGAAGAACTTGGATTACCTTGGCAATCATGGCCGGTTGAATACCAACGCCCAGAAAATTCTGCAGTAAGAGACTGGGCTGATGATCACCCAGATGAAGTTGCTTTCCATGCGTGGTTGCAGTTCCTCTGTGACAAGCAGCTCAGCGTTGCCTCACGACAAGGTGTGGATTTGGTAGCCGATATTGCGGTTGGTTTTGATGGTGGTGGTTTCGATGCTTGGAACTGGCAGGACATTCTGTTGTTTGATGCTGAAGTGGGTTGTCCACCAGATCGGCACAATCGGGACGGTCAGCGCTGGGGATTGCCTGCGTTTAGCCCGAACGGTCTTACTGCGGTCGGGTTCATGCCATTTATAAGCATGGTGCGAAGCTCTCTCAAGCATGCCAAAGGCCTGCGAGTAGATCACGTCATGCAACTATGGCGACTCTTTTGGGTTCCGCAGAATGGTGGTCCATCAGAGGGTGCATACATTCGATACCCCCATGATGCGCTTTTAGCCATCATCCGAATCGAGGCTTATCGGGTTGGTGCTTGGGCAGTTGGTGAAGACATGGGCACAGTGCCGGAGTATGTGCGGCCAATGATGGACGAGATCGACATGTTGGGTTATCGAGCTGCCTGTCGAGTGCCGACATCGATGTTTACCGTAAACACAATGGGCGCTACTGGGACGCACGACCACGCCACGATTGCTGGCATTCTGCTTGGTACCGATGCTGAAGACATGTTGTCGGTTGGCAAGAGCATCGACGCAGAAGCCGAAAAGCAAAAGACTCAGGCGCTTGCTGCTGAAGCTGATTTACCGGTTGGTGGAACATATTCGCAGAATCAGGTTGAGCAGGCAGTGCTTGCGCGATCAGCGCTGGTTGCTAATTCAGCAAGCCGAGTCGTGGTCTTCAACCTTGAAGATGCAGCTGCAGTCAAAGAGCGGCCAAACATGCCTGGAACTGTGACGCAGTGGCCGAACTGGAGTTGGGCGATACCCGCTCCAAGCGACGACGTGCTTAATGGACCGTTAGCAAAAGCAATTGCTGCAGAAGCTCGAAAGACTCGACTCACTTTTTAACTTGAGAGAAATCTTTGACGTTCCGCATCAACCAGTGTTGCGAAGTCCGTTTGCGATTCCGTTAATAGTTAATGACAGAGCGCGACTGAGTTCGGTGTCAACCTCTTTGTCAGCATCGCGTAATTCGCGAGCTCGTTGCAAAAGTGACACCTGCAGGAATTGCAGTGGGAGCAAGTAGAAATCGCGAACTTGCAGTGTGCTTGCAAGCACTGGGTTGTGCTCCAGAAGTGAATTGGATCCGGCAACCAGCAATATCTCGCGAACAGTTCGGGCATGCTCGTCTTTGATGTCGACAAAGAAGCGTTGGAGATCTTCGGGCACAAGATTCTCGACGTAATGTTCAGCCACAGTTAAATCTGTTTTTGCTAACGTCATCTCGACGTTGGAAATGAAGTTTCTGAAGAAATACCATTCTTGGTACATCTGAGTAAGTAGTTCACCGTTGCCAGCTTCACGGGCCGTCTCTAAAGCAGTACCAACTCCATACCAACCGGGCACGATCTGTCGAGACTGAGTCCAGCCAAACACCCATGGGATTGCCCGCAGGCCATCAATCCCAGCGTTTGTATCTGGCCGACGTGATGGCCGCGATCCCATGTGCACGTTGGCGAGTTCTTCAACTGGCGTCGAAAGCGCGAAGTACCTTGGTAATTCGGGATCTTTCACCAGCGACCGGTACTTAACAAAAGCCGCTTCGGAGGCTTGCTCCATAACGCCGTCCCATGCTCGAATCACATCTTCGAATTGCCGTGAGGTGCGGTGCAAAAGTGTGGCTTCAAGTACGGCCGCCAGAGTCTGGCGCAGATTTGCGCGAGCTAAAGATGGCAGTAGGTACTTGTCTGAGATGACTTCGCCTTGTTCAGTAATTTTGATTTCGCCATCGAGCACGCCGTACGGCTGCGCCATGATTGCTTCGTAGGTTGGTCCGCCACCACGGCCGACTGTGCCACCTCGACCATGGAACAAGCGGAGACGCACACCATGTCGAGCGGCAACATCGCGCAGCATTCTTTGAGCGAGGTGAATTTCCCACTGGGAAGTCGTAATCCCAGCATCTTTGTTGCTGTCGGAGTAACCCAGCATCACTTCTTGCTCGTCGTTGCGCAGTCGAACAATCTGCCGATAAATTGGATTAGAAAGCAAGCGGTCCAGGATTTCACCAGCTGCCTGAAGTTCTTCAACAGTTTCTAAAAGTGGTGCTATTCCCACGCGTGCATAACCAGCGTTGACGTCAATTAAACCCGCGTATCGGGCAAGGACAGCAGCTGCCAAAACGTCATCCGGCATCTTTGTCATTGAGATGATGTAAGTCTCAATGACGTCTTTGCCAAATCGGTCTTGAACGTCGCGGATTGCTGCAAATGCACCGAAAGTGTTCGCTGTGATTGGGTCAAAATTCTGCTCGTTGTACTGTCGAGGAGAGGTGGCTGAAAGTGCCTCACTTAGTAGAGCGAAGCGGTCTTCAAAGTTCAACTTGGAGTAGGCGCCATCTGGCTTTCCATCAAATATGACACCAATCGCATGGTGGTGTTTCTCGGAATGTTCACGCACATCCAAAGTGGAGAGAGTTAAGCCGGTCGCGGTAACAACATTCATAAAACGCTTAAAGATGTTCTCAGCCACATGGTCTTTGCGACCAAGCCGAGCAATTGATCTCGAGATTACGTGCAAATCTGCCAGTAACTCGCTGTTAGAAATGTAATCATGTCCAAC
>JBIKSQ010000072.1:0-6650 GCA_044348555.1 Candidatus Nanopelagicales bacterium
AAGAAAGTTGTCACTGCTATTCCCACTGGCGATGACACACTTAGTTCGATCAGTGCGATTGCCGTGTATTTAAACAAGAATTCAATGTCGTCCGTCACGGTGGTGTCAGACCCATCTCACGTAACTCGAGCCAAATTCATTCTGGAAAAACTTGGATTTACGGTTTACGTTGCACCAACCCTCGATGGCCCCGGCAGTGATTTCAAGATTGATTATTTGGCTCGAGAAGTTGCTGGGATTTTGCAGTTCTTCTTAATGGAACAGTGGGGGATAGATGCAGCCACAAGATGATCTCCTTTCGCCTGGTTATACCAGTCAAGATGAATCTCGATTTGTTGAAGAAGCACCCAAGCGAAACAACCGAACTGCATTTGCGCGGGACCGGGCGCGGATCTTGCATTCGGCGGGTTTGCGTCGTCTGGCTGCCAAAACACAAGTGCTTGCTGCGGGTACCGCAGATTTTCCCCGAACTCGATTGACCCACACGCTTGAAGTGTCGCAAATAGGCAGAGAGCTAGGTCAATCCCTCGGATGTGACCCAGATTTGGTTGAAGTTGGCTGCCTCGCACACGATTTAGGGCATCCGCCTTTTGGGCATAACGGCGAGAGTGCTTTGAACATCATTGCTAGTGAATACGGTGGCTTTGAGGGCAACGCGCAAACCTTGCGCGTGCTTACCCGGTTAGAAGCTAAAGCATTCGATGCAAAAGGTGACTCGGTTGGGTTGAATCTCACGCGTGCTTCGCTGGATGCGGGCATTAAGTATCCGTGGGCCCGCAAGTCTGACACTGTGAAATTCGGATACTACGAAGATGATTTTGAAATTTACAGTTGGGTGCGAGGTCCCGAGTTTTTAACCCGCAAGTCTTTCGAGGCGCAAGTCATGGATTGGGCAGACGATGTTGCCTACAGCGTTCATGATGTTGAAGATGCGATTGTTGGCAACCATTTAGATTTGCGAGTCATCACTTCGTTGAATGATCGTGAAGCAATCGTTCAACTTGCCCGAAGCGAATACTCCGACCAAAGCAGTGATGAAATCACAGCTGCGATTGAAAGGCTTTCAACACTAAGTTATTGGCCTGCAGGATTTGATGGTTCGTTGCAGTCTCTTGCAGCTTTAAAGAATTTGACTAGTCAGTTGATTGGGCGATTCACGAGTTCAGTGGATACAGCGACCAGAGCCGATTTTGGTGCTGGCCGATTAACTAGATACGAAGCAGATTTAAGAGTTCCGGCAGAAGTCGAAGCTGAGGTTGCGGTATTAAAAACTTTGGCCAATCTCTTTGTTATGCAGCGCTTTGGAGCCGAGCAGATCTATCAAGACCAACAAGCGGTGTTGTTTAAGTTGGCTGATTTGATATGGCAACGTGATGGTCAAGACCTGGAGCAGTGGATTAAACCCGCTTGGGACACGGCCACAGATGAGGCGGCTGCAAAGCGGGTCGTGATTGACCAGATTGCCAGCCTCACCGATGCTTCAGCCGAAGTTTGGCTATCGAATTTAACGGCGGCGCAATCTAAGATGAACTTATGAGCCGGATCAAAGACGCAGACGTTGAACTCGTCAAAGAGCGGGCTGCTATTGATGAGATTGTGCGCGACTACGTAACTCTGCGAACAGCTGGTGCAGGTGCGCTCAAAGGCCTATGTCCGTTTCATGATGAAAGATCTCCATCATTTACCGTCACGCCGACGCGCAACTTGTTTCACTGTTTCGGTTGCCAAGAAAGTGGCGACGCAATTTCATTTCTGCAAAAGCTCGAGGGCTTAAGTTTTATTGAAGTGATTGAAAAATTGGCCGCTCGATACAACATCGTTTTGCACTATGAAGAATCGAACTCTCAGGTTGAAAAGTTAGCTAGTGTGCGGGCTCGGCTGGTAGCAGCAAACAAAGCAGCAGCTGCTTACTTTGTCACTCAGCTAGGCACCCCAGATGCCGAAATCGGCCGGCAGTTCTTAATCAGCAGAGGATTCAATTCCGAAGCCGCTGCCCAATTCGGAGTTGGATATGCTCCGAAAACTTGGGACTCGCTCTCGAACCATTTGAAGGCGCAGGGATTCACTGAAGCTGAACTACTCAGTGGTGGATTGCTTACCTCTGGTCAACGCGGCAACTACGACAGATTTCGCGGCCGGTTGTTATGGCCAATCCGAGATTTAAGTGGAGATGTAATTGGCTTTGGGGCTCGAAAACTTTATGACGATGATGAAGGCCCGAAGTACCTGAACACGCCTGAGACACCAATCTATAAAAAATCTCAAGTGCTTTATGGCGTCGATCTGGCTAGGCGCGAGATTTCGCGCTCGCATTCGGCTGTGATTGTTGAGGGCTACACAGATGTGATGGCCTGCCATCTAGCTGGCGTGCCGACAGCGGTTGCCACCTGTGGAACTGCATTTGGTGTTGAACACATCAAAGTTCTTCGACGACTACTTCTGGATAACGACCAAAACACCGGCTCAGTCATCTTCACCTTCGATGGTGATGCGGCCGGTCAGAAAGCTGCACTGAAGGCGTACTCTGAGGATCAGCGATTTGTTGCGCAAACTTTCGTGGCGATTGAGCCAACTGGTTTGGATCCTTGTGACTTGTGGCAACAACGCGGAGCCGAAGCGGTGCAGCAACTTATTGCGAACAAACAGCCGATGTTTGAGTTTGTTATCAAGACCGCATTAACTGGATTTGATTTGAATACAGCAGAGGGTCGAATTGCTGCACTATCAGCAACTGCTCCAATCGTGGCTGGCATTCGAGATCAGGCTTTGCGCCCTGAATACTCAAGAATGTTGTCAGGCTGGCTGGGAGTAACTCAAGAACAAGTTGTTGCCGAAGTAAAGAAGGCATTGAAGAACAAACCAGCCTTACCAAGCTATGCGCCAAAAGTAGTCGCGCCGGCAGCTTCGAATGCGAACACTCAAGATGCATCGAGCGAAAATGGCTCGGGTGATGGAGTGAGTGAAGCTGAGCCAGTTGTCAGAATTGCACCGCCGGATCTCAAACTGCTTGAGCATCGGGTTGAGCGAGAAGCAATCAAAGTTGCGCTTCAGTTTCCAGTGATTGCTGCTGATTGGTATTCAAGCGTGGAAACTTCGGCATACACCTATCCGACTTATGCACAGATGCACTCGATTTTAGAGGCAGCGTTTTTGCTGATTGACCCAGTTGAAGCATCTTCGTCTGACTGGTCAAACCTTGTACTTGAAATGGCAGATGATTTTCTGCGGCCAAAGTTTTCAGCCGCTTTAGTAGATCCAATCACGATGCGAGATGGCCAACCTGAAGAGCGATACGTCACAAGTGTCATCGCAAAACTCCTTGAATTGGATGCAGGCCGGCGGATTGCCGACCTCAAGTCTCAACTTCAACGAGCAGATGGACAGAGTGACACTGGGCTAACTGCTGACTTGATGCAGCAGTTGTTTGCCCTGGAGAGTCATCGCCGTGCACTCTTTGATCAGTCGCGTGGAATTGGCTAAAGTGATAAATGGGGGTGGTTCGCCACCTAAACAAACTCTTGGTATTCTTCCGCCCGCTTGAGACCTTGTCGAAAGTATTCCTCCGTAGCTCAATTGGCAGAGCTCCCGACTGTTAATCGGGCGGTTCTTGGTTCGAGTCCAAGCGGGGGAGCCAAAACCCCGCAAATTCGCGGGGTTTTTTTGCGTAGTTTGGGCAATTCCTGCATTTCTGGCAAGATACGCAGCCGTGCCAAGCGGCCCCTCTACCCGCTGGCGTGCAACCTTCGGGTAAAGATTTCCCAACCCCACGGGATTTCCGAGCCCCTCCCATCTATCAAACAGGAGAACCACTTTCGTGGCTGTCAAAATCAAGCTCAAGCGTTTCGGCAAGATCCGTAACCCGCAGTACCGAATTGTCATTGCGGATTCCCGCACTGCCCGTGACGGTCGCTCAATTGAAGAAATCGGTCTCTACCATCCAAAGGAAGAGCCAAGCCGGATCGAAATCAAATCCGAACGCGCTCTCTACTGGCTCGGTGTTGGTGCGCAGCCAACTGAAGCCGTAACAGTTTTGCTAAAAATCACAGGTGATTGGCAGAAGCACTACAACCTGCCAGGTCAAGAAGGCACATTGCGAGTTGCTGGTGCCAAGGTTGACAAAAATGCCATCTTTGCGCAGGCCGTACTTGACGCTGCAGTTGCAAAAGATGCAGCTGCAAAGGCTCCAAAGCCACCAAAGGTCGAAAAGCCAGTTGTTGAAAAGCCTGCAAAAGAAGAAGCAGTAGCGCCAGTCGCAGCTGAAGAAGCTCCAGCAGTTGTCGAAGAAGCTCCAGTTGTTGAAGCAGCCGAAGCTCCAGCAGTTGTAGAAGAAGCACCAGCCGTCGAGGTTGTTGCTGAAGCAGCACCTGCAGCCGAAGCTGAATCAACGGAGTCCTGACATGCTCGAGGAAGCCCTCGAGCACTTGATCCGTGGCATCGTTGACAATCCTGAAGACGTTGTAGTTCGAGTTCGGAACAATCGCTCACCTCGAGATTCTCGTGGTGGTGGAAAGTTCGCTCGCGAAACTAAAACTTTCGAAGTGACTGTCAACCCAGCTGATCTTGGTCGAGTCATTGGACGAAATGGTCGTACCGCAACCGCGCTCCGAACTGTTATTTCTGCTTTGACCCCAGGCAAGCATGTCCGAATTGATTTCCTCGAGACTGACGAGATGTAAATGGCTTTAACCCGAGTTGTAGTGGGCCGAATAGGTAAGCCTCACGGGATTCGCGGTGAAGTCACTATTGAAGTTCGAACTGACGAACCCGATCTGCGTTTTGCAGCGGGTTCGTTGGTGTTTGCAGAGGGCACAAACCGCAAATTCAAAGTTGAATCAACCCGTTGGCATAGTGGCACTCTTCTAATCATGTTTGCTGAGTTTGCAGATCGAACTCGGGCCGAGGCTGCTCGTGGCACCATCCTAGAGGCTGAGGTTGATGAACTTGATTTACCAATCGAAGAAGATGAGTTTTACGACCGGCAACTAATTGGTTTGGCTGTGGTTGAAGCTGGATTGCAAGTTGGCCAGATTGTGGATGTTTCACATTTGCCGAGCCAAGACTTGTTGGTTATCAAACTTGAAGATGAAACTGAGATGCTGTTGCCATTCGTTGAGCAATTTGTTCCCGTTGTAAATCTGGCTGAAGGATTTATTGAAATCACTCCTCCCGAAGGCTTGTTGGAGGAACCGGATGCGGATTGATGTCATTTCGATTTTTCCAGATTACCTAAAGCCACTGGAACTTTCGCTTGTGGGAAAAGCAGTTGCTGATGGTCTGATTGATTTGAACTTGTTGGATTTGCGAATTGCAGCTGTTGATAAGCATCGAACTGTTGATGACACACCGTATGGTGGCGGTCCCGGAATGGTGATGAAAGCAGAGCCTTGGGGGCAAATGATTGACAGTGCGTTGGCACATAGTCCAAATCCGGTTTTGATTGTGCCAACCCCAAGCGGCCGACCATTTACGCAACAGGTTGCTGCAGAACTTTCAAGTGCAGAACATCTTGTGTTCGCACCAGCTCGATACGAGGGAATCGACTCTCGAGTTGTGGCGCACTACAAAGCGGCTGGTATCCAAGTGATGGAGCTATCCATTGGCGACTATGTGCTGGCCGGTGGCGAGGTTGCCGTGCTAGTTATGGTTGAGGCAATTGCTCGATTGATTCCAGGAGTGCTAGGCAACGCCGAGTCAGTTCAAGATGACAGCTTTGCGGCAGGTCCCATGCAGGATCTGCTAGAGGGGCCGGTTTTTACAAAACCTCCCATCTGGCGGGATTTGGAAGTTCCAGAAGTTCTGTTGAGCGGAAACCATGCCAAAATCGCAGCTTGGAGATTGGCCCAGGCCAAAGCGCGCACGGCCGAGTTTCGGCCTGATTTAGCCCCAACTGAATCGCCAACAGCCGAATAAACAGCAATTCGTTGGCTTTGTGGCAGTTGCAGGGCAAGGTTTAACCTGATTTCCCCTTGGGCGGTGTTTTCTGGCACACTTCGGGCGCTTGAGCAATCGCGTAACCCTGCCGCAGAGGGGCCGCAACGATTAATCAAGTAATCCAAACACCGATATCCGTTGGTCGTTCTGTGGCGGTTGACGAGGAGAAAAAATGCAAACTCTAGATCACGTAACAGCCGGTGCCTTGCGCACGGACCTGCCGGATTTCCGCGCAGGCGATACTGTCAAAGTACACGTTCGAGTTATTGAAGGTAACCGCTCCCGCGTCCAGGTTTTCCAGGGCGTTGTTATTGGCCGTCACGGCGGTGGCATTGGTGAGACTTACACCGTACGTAAAGTTTCCTTCGGTGTTGGCGTTGAACGTAAGTTCCCAGTCCACACTCCAATCGTGGAGAAGGTTGAACTTGTAACTCGTGGCGACGTTCGTCGTGCCAAGCTCTACTACTTGCGCGAGCTTCGCGGCAAGAAAGCAAAAATCAAAGAATTGCGCGTCGATCAGTAATCGCGTGGCAAAGTTTTTATCCGGAAATGACCGCACGTCTGTGCGGTCATTTCCTTTTATGCGGTGGTTAGTAATCGGCACAATCTTGGCGATTGTGTTGCGGCTATTTGTAGTTCAGGTTTATCAAGTGGGTAGCGAGTCAATGCTGCCAACTCTGCAATCCCAAGATCGCATACTGGTGACAAAAGTAGATCGC
>JBIKSQ010000073.1:0-6511 GCA_044348555.1 Candidatus Nanopelagicales bacterium
CCGATATCAGCTGCTGAATGCTGTGACTATTGACATGCGGAGACAGAGCGGCGACCAAAATCAATCACTCTGCGCTTGATTGCGAAAAACTCCATGGCCAAACTCTAAAGCGAATAGGCCTTTATGCTACTTGGTTTCAACATATGAACGATTTATTGCAGAGAGTTTGCAACAGGAATTGCTCCAGCAATCAATAAGTTTGAGCTAGATGCTATTTGCTAGTACTGAAAGCAGCTCCGCCTGCTTGGGTACGCCCACGACTCGATTTCGGACGGATCCGCTCGAATCCAGAATCAAAGTGGTCGGGGTTCGCAAAATATCGAGCTTTCGTACTAGTTCGAGGTTTGACTCGGCATCTAGTTCTACGTGCTGAACTCCGGGAACAGATTCCACGAGTTTGGCGAGTAGTAACTTTGTGGTCCGGCATGGTGCGCAGAAAGCGCTGGAGAACTGCACCAACGTGGCTTTTTCCCCAAGCTCGACTCCCAGATCTGTGATTGAAAGTTTTGCAACATGACTATCTACCCGAGTTCGGCCGTCAGACCATTTGCGATAAATCCCAAAGCTGGTGGCGGCTATAACTAGCGTTAAAAGAAACCAGAGTTGATCCATTTAGTACTTCTTATTCTTCCCAAAGACCAAAAGAGCAGCACCGATACCAATCAAAACAAAAATCAGATAAAACGGTTCCATAACTTCTCCTGGTTGGAGCGGGATGAACAAAAAATCCGGAAATTACCCGAACTTTTCGTGCGCGAGAGGGGACTTGAACCCCTACCCCCTTGCGAGGACTGGCACCTGAAGCCAGCGCGTCTGCCATTCCGCCACTCGCGCGTTTACGGGAGCGGACGATAGCACTGCGATTGGGCTGATGTGTTTCGAAATAAAAAGGCTCGACCGCTACCGACGGGGGATGCAGCAGCGATCGAGCGATGCTAAAAATACGCGATGCCATAGGTAGGAGCAAGCCACGAATGCCTTGTTGGGCAAATCTTGACTAATTCTTGAGAAATCTTCCAATTAATTTTGTTTTCGTGGTCTCTGACGCACAAAGTTGCTTGAAAAATCACTTTTTGGTGGGTTTTCGGTTGTGCGTCAACGCGCACTCGCTAGCAGGAATTAGGGTTCGCGCGTGGAGAACTTAGAGACAACTGCCTACGCCGCAATCGCGATAGCAATTCTCAGTCTAGTTTTGGCTGGATTGGCGTTGAGGTCTGCCCAAAAAAGCCGCAAACAATTAGTTATCTTTCGAGGTTCTGCCGAAGAGCTCGACATCCTTGACTCCACCGCGAATATCTCCGACCGCTTGAATGACATTAACGGCCAGCTCAACCAGGTTGCAATGCAGCTGGTGGAGGCTCAGCAAGATTTGCAAGTTTCATTACGTCACACTGCGGTTGTTCGCTATAACGCATTCCAAGAAGCTGGCGGCCAATTTTCTTTTTCCATCGCGCTGTTGGATGACAACGCTAGCGGTTTAGTGATCTCTGGAATCCAAGGCGCAAGTTCGGGCCGGGTGTATGCCAAATCAATTACTAATGGTGAAAGTGATAACCCTCTTACTCCAGAAGAAAAGCAAGCGATTTTGAATGCCAGTGCGCGGAGACCTTCATGATTTCCAAAATTGGATTCCTTGGACCACGTGGTACATTTACTGAAACGGCACTACGAGAACTAAAAGTAAGTGAAAGTTCAGACTTAGTCGCATTCGCAACAGTGACGCTCGCGCTTGATGCAGTGCGCAACGGTGAGATTGATGCTGCGTTGGTTCCGCTTGAGAACAGTGTTGAAGGTTCGGTTTCCCAGACTATCGATGAGCTTGCCTCAGGCGATCCGCTGGTGATTGTGGAAGAAGTTGCGCTCAAGGTTTCATTCGCGTTGATGGCGCGACCAGGCACATCACTCAGTGACATTGCTCGAGTTAGCACGCACCCGCACGCGCAAGCTCAATGTCGCACATGGTTAGCGACTGCTCTCCCGAATGCTCGAGTTGTGCCAGCTTTATCTACTGCAGCTGCAGCAGAAGAGGTTGCCGACCCTGCATCACGATTTGATGCTGCAATTTCGGCGGAGATTGCTGCTGTGCATTACGGACTTGAAATTCTGGCTCACGACATTGGTGATAACTCTGATGCGCAAACTCGCTTTGTGCTCGTGAAGAAACCAACCGCACCGCCGCCACCAACCGGTGCTGATCGCACAACACTGGTTTTGTTTATGCATGCAAATCACCCAGGTGCGTTGCTTGAAATTCTTACTGAACTTTCAGTGAGAGGAGTCAACCTCTCCCGACTCGAATCGCGGCCAACCGCAAAACAACTTGGTGACTACTACTTCTCAATAGATTGCGAAGGCCATGTTGCAGAATCACGAGTTGGTGAAGCACTTCGCGGTTTGCATAGGATTTGTGCTGAAGTTCGCTACTTAGGTTCATACGCACGCCACGATGGCGTTACGACTGTAATGCGAGATGGCACGCGCGATGATGACTACAGCGATGCCAACACGTGGTTGCAGCAGATTCGCCAACAAGGTCGCAGTTAGAAAGTTTTCCGAGTCGTTGGGTTTAATTCAATTTGCGGTTTCGCAACCGCAAAGAATTTGCAACCACCAACACACTCGATGCACTCATCGCAACACCTGCGATTACTGGATTTAAGTTTCCAGTCATTGCTAACGGAATCGCAGCAACGTTGTAACCAAAAGCCCATCCGAGATTAACTTTTATTGTTCGCAAGGTTGCACGAGACAAAGCGATGGCATCTGGAATTAGTTTGAGGTCAGCTCGCAGCAAAGTGATGTCTGCGGTTGCTTGTGCAACTTGCGAACCGCGACCCATCGCAATCGCCAAGTCTGCTTGAGCCAGTGCAGGCGCATCATTCGTGCCATCACCCACCATCGCGACTCGCAACTTTTGGGATTGCAGATTCTTTATCAAATCAATTTTGTCAGTTGGCGAAAGTCCAGCGTGGACTTCGCTGATCTGAAGTTGCTGGGCAATCGCCTCAGCTACCTGTGACTGATCTCCGGATGCCATCACCACCCGAATCCCCAGCTGCTGCAGTGAGGAGATGGTTTGAACTGCAGTTGGATCAACCACATCTGCCACCGAAATTGCACCAACCGAAACGCCATCAACAAAAAGCCAAGAAGTTGTCTGACCAGAATTATCAAGCGCTGACGCTGGATAAAAGTTTCGCGAACCGAACTCAACTTTTTTTCCATCCCAGGTGGCTTGGACACCAAGCCCTGGAATTGTTTTCGCTGACAGCAAATCCACCGTTTTTTCCAGTTCCAGCGAATTCGCAGCAGCAACTGAAACTGGATGACCACTAACTGCCGCCATTGACTTAAGCAGCGGCCGGTACTCGGCTGGCACGGTTGAGTTCGTTACTTGCATTTGGCCCAAAGTCAAAGTGCCAGTCTTATCAAAAACTAGGACATCTACTTTTTGACTCTGTTCAAACACCTGTGGGCCAGCAATCAAAACACCCATGGTGGCGGCCCGACCAGAACCAACAACCAATGCGGTTGGGGTGGCTAGTCCAAGTGCACATGGGCAGGCAATGACTAACACTGCAATCACCACGTCTAAGACTCGACTGGAATCAATGAAAGCCCAAGTAAGTGCGGTCAATGATGCAATCACTAAAACTATTGGGACAAAAATTGCGCTGATGCGATCGGCTAACCGCGCGATGTTTGCTTTCCCGGACTGAGCTGCCGCAACCAACTGAGCGATTCGAAAAATAGTCGAACCGGCACCAACCGCGGTTACTTCTACGTCTAACTCGCCTTCATGATTTATTGCGCCCGCTTTGACTTCGGAGTTTTCACTCACAGTTAGTGGGATGGATTCGCCAGTGAGTAAGGCGTTGCTAACACTGGAAAATCCAACTTGAACGATTCCGTCAACTGGAACAATCGATTCGGGTGAAACTAAAACTCGATCGCCCACTGCGACATCAACGATTGCGCGATCAACTGCAACTCCACCGACCAAAACTCTTGCAGTTTTTGGGGTGGCATCGGCTAATGCGCGTAAGGCGGCACCAGCTGCTCGTTTGTTTCGGGCCTCCAGCCAGCGACCAATTAAAACGAAAACTGGAACTATGGTCGCGACATCTATATAGATATGTGGCAACTCATCAGTTGCGATTAAAAGTTGGGTGATCGACCCAAAGTAAGCAGCCAAGATTCCAATGCTCACAAGCGTGTCCATCGTGGTGGTCTTGTATTTTGCGTTTTTAAAACTTGCCATGTGTAACGGCAGCGCTGACCACAACACAACTGGCGTTGCTAATAGCACTGTCACCCACTGCCAGTTGGAAAACTGCAATGCATGCACCATTGAAATCAGTGTTGTGGGGATTGCAAAAAATAGTCCAAGCTGCCATCGCATCATCAAATCTTTTTCATGCTTTTGCTCGAGTTCTGCAACTTGTTCATCCAGCAGAGGATTTGGAGCCAGTGCGTTGTATCCCGCATTTTCAACAACTTTGAGCAGCTCTGGAATTTGAATTGCCTTATCAAAGTCCACATGGGCAATTCCGGTTGCGTAATTCACGGTTGCTGAAACGCCAGTGACTTTATTCAATTTACGTTCAATTCGAGATGCACAAGATGCACACGTCATACCAGTGACGACAAGGTTTACCGATTCAGTTGGGGTTGTGGACTCAACTGACATGATTAAACAACTACTTCGTATCCTGCTTCTTTTACAGCAGCCTCTATGACTTCGAATGCAATTTCGTTTTCACTGTCAAACTTCAGCTCTGCTTTTTCTAAATCAACCTGAACATTTGTGACACCAGGGACTTCTGAAACTTCTTCGGTAACTGAATTCACGCAGTGCCCACAGGTCATACCTGAAACTTGAAATATTTGGGTGGCCATTACTTAACTCCTCGATTGTGTGCTGCGTTAATTAGTGCAACGAAAACTTCACCCAGATCCATTCCCGCGGCGAGAACAGACTGCGGAAACAACGAGGTTTCGGTCATACCCGGGGCCACATTTACCTCGAGGAACCAGACGACGCCGGCGGCATCAACCAAGAGATCAGTGCGAGACAAATCTCGCAAACCCAAAGCTTCATGAGCAGTCAAAGCTGCTAACGACACAGCTTTACGAACTTCATCGGAAATATTCGCTGGACAGAAAAATTCAGTCAAGCCCGCAACATATCGGGCGTTGTAATCGTAGAGACCGCCATCTGGTTTGATTTCAACTTCGGGCAGAACTGTTATTGAGGTTCCGTCATCGATAACTGAGACTGCAATCTCAATTCCCTCAATGAACTTTTCAATCATTGCCATTTCACCATACGCATAAGCCGACACCAAGGCACCAGCTAAGTGGCGCTCATCTCGAACAACCGTCACTCCAAGTGAAGAACCGCCCTTAGTCGGCTTTACAACAACAGGTAGACCAAGGTGTTGCACAACAGCGGACATCACAGCATCTGCACCCAACTCGCGGAAAGTTGAATGTGGCAGGGTGATTGCTGGGGCAACGTTCAAACCTGCGTTTGCCACAACAGTTTTCGCAATTGGTTTATCAAAAGCGAGTCGGCAGGCGGATGGGGTTGCTCCAACAAATGGCACACCTAAAACCTTTAGAACTTCGCGTAAGGTTCCGTCTTCTCCAGCAACGCCGTGCAAAAGTGGAACGACGACATCAGGCTTTTCTGAATTGATGTGTGCAATTAGCGAAGCATCAGCATCGCGAAGCTCAACTTCGTGTCCGGCATGCTTTAGAGCATCGGCAACTCGACTACCAGATTTGACCGAGACTTCACGTTCATGCGAAAGCCCACCAGCTAAAACCAGAACTCGCATAACTACCTCACGTTCGGTGCAGGAGTAGCAGCCAGGTTTGGCATTTCCGTTTGCGGCAGACTGTCTGCTCCGAAGGTCTCAATCAGCTGAGCTTCTTGTTCCATCACACCAGCCAAACGTCGAATGCCTTCTTGAATTCGTTCAGGCGTTGGATAACAAAATGACAAGCGCATTTCTTTTTGGCCGCGACCATCTACATAGAAACCAGTACCTGGTACATATGCAACAAGCGCCGTGACTGCGCGTGGCAACATCGCTCGCGAGTCAAAGCCCTCTGGCAGTTGCACCCAGGTAAAGAAGCCACCTTTTGGAACAGTCCAGGTGGTTCCTTTCGGCATAAGCACATCCATGCTGCTCATCATTGCATCGCGGCGTTCTTTGTACGTGTGGGTGAACAATCGAATCTGTTCTCGCCACGGTTGGGTTGCAAGATAAGAACTGACAGTCAACTGCGCAAAGTTTGATGGGCACAGGATTGCTGACTCAGCTGCCAAAACTAATTTTTCCCGAATGCCATGTGGAGCTAAGACCCAACCAACCCGTAGTCCGGCTGCAATTGTTTTTGAGAACGAACCAAGATAGACAACATTTTCGTTGTCGTCTGCACGAATGGCTCGCGGTGCATCGCCATCAAAACTCAACATGCTGTACGGATCATCTTCCAGGAT
>JBIKSQ010000074.1:0-6481 GCA_044348555.1 Candidatus Nanopelagicales bacterium
GTGCTTAATAAAAAAGTGGCTAGTGCAAAATGCACTAGCCACTTTTCTGTTTGTTACGGAGTTTAAATTTTTCTCAGAACTGTTTTAACAACACCGAGAATGAGGGCTTCGTTGCCATCGATAGGTTCAAAACTTGGGTTGTGTGGCATGAGCCAAACTTGACCGTTACGTTTTGTGAAAGTTTTTACGGTTGCTTCTTCATCGTTAATGATGGCTGCAACAATGTCGCCGTTGTCACAACTTGGTTGACGTCGAACAACAACAAAATCACCATCGAAGATGCCGGCATCAATCATGGATTCACCACGAACCTGCAACATGAACAACTCACCGTGACCAGTTAGTTGGCGAGGTAGTTGCATCGTGTCCAAGTGCTCTTCTTGAGCAACAAGTCCAACACCTGCAGCGATTGCACCAAGTAGTGGAACTCCAACTGAATCTGAAGCAGCAGCTGCAACAGACTGAGACTGAAAATCATCGGATTCAGAATCACCGTAGTTGCGGCCATCTGGATATTTGAGGATCTCAATTCCGCGAGCCACGTTTGAGCTTTTTCTGATGTAGCCATGCCGCTCAAGATTTGTCATCTGGTGGCTCACACTAGAAACAGAAGTGAGTCCAACCTCGGGCAATAAGTCGCGGATACTTGGCGGAAAGCCGCGCTGTTCCATACCGCTGATCATGGCTTGCAGCACAAGTGCTGCCCGCTTGGAAATTCCCGGGCCAATTGGCTCTGGAAACTCGTGAATCTCAGCGTTCAGGCCTTCATCATTCATCTTTCCTCCAAATTTGATGTAAGCACCCCTTTGCAAAATTAGCCACAACGGGGGAGGCGGAGTTTCGGCCCCGCAGTCACAGGGGAACCGCGGGCCGAAACTCTTCAAAACGAATACTACATGATTTCGAACACTTGTTCCGAACATTTGAACGAAATAAGTAGCATTTTTCAGATTTATCTGGTTTAATTCGTACAGATGTTCGAAAGGAGCAATAAATGACTACTTATTCATCAACTGATGTGGTCGCGGGTCGAAACCCTGAATACCGCTTGAATCGCCGTGGCCGAATGGTCGTTGGAACGTTTGCGGTGTTCTTTATTGCTGGGCTCTTCTTCTTGCTGGGCACAGTCTTCAGTTCGGTCGTTCAGGCTTCCGAGGTCTCCGATAGGCAGATACAACAAACCACGGTTCTAGTGGCTGCCGGCGATTCACTTTGGAGCATTGCACAAGAAGTAGATCCAAATGCGGACCCACGTGAGGTTATCCAGCTGCTAGTTGAGTTAAATGATCTGCCTGGCGAAGTTGGCCTGCAGGTTGGGCAAAACCTGATTGTGCCAATTCTCTAATTTCCAACCTACTCAGAATTTTGAATTGAGAAATTTCCGAAATAGGCGATTTTGAGTTTTTCATTACACTCTTGAAAGCTTTTGCAAAGTTCATGAAAATAATTAATTTTTTTTCATAAATTCCCCGCGTGTCGGGCATTGAAGTGTTGCAAATTCAAGTGTCAGGCTCTACCTTCAGCCACTACATCTTGTGGTCAAGCCAAGTGAATACGCCTAGATAGTGTGTTTTTTGGGTTTTCCACAGGTGGAAGCAAAGAATCTTTGAGGTTTCGCTAGGAAATCTCAAGTTATCCACAGAAAGGAGTCCTTATGTACTGCCCATACTGCCGTCACGAAGACTCCAGAGTGGTTGATTCAAGAATGCATGACGATGGAGGCACTATTCGTAGACGTCGCCAGTGTCCGGACTGTGGAAGAAGATTTTCGACCATTGAAACTCCGATGCTGCTGATCGCAAAACGAAGTGGAGCGGTAGAACCATTCAGCCGTGCCAAAGTCGTTTCCGGTGTCCGCAAGGCCTGTCAGGGACGTCCAGTTAATGATGACGATCTTGCCAAGCTTGCCCAGAATGTCGAAGATGCCCTTCGAGCAGCAGGCGCTGGCGAAATTCCAAGTCACGAAGTAGGCCTCGCAATTTTGGGACCACTACGTGAGCTAGATGAAGTCGCCTATCTCAGATTTGCCTCGGTGTATCGAGATTTCGAATCCCTTCAGGATTTTGAAGGTGAAATCGCGGTTCTCCGAGCGACAAAGGCAGTGAGCGAAAAGCAACTGTCTGAAAAAACTCGACCGACAGGTTGAGAAACCAAAAAAAACTTCCTCCGCAAACTTCCCAAACTAAAAACTTCCCGAACTACTTCCTCCGCAACTGCAAGTGGCAAACCACATGTAGTCCACCCCGATCGATGAAAGAAGGAAAGCGATGACCGAGACCGCTAGCAGCCAATCTGGCACAGCAAAGCAGCCAAAGTCCAAGGGGATGACCATTGACAGAATTTGGTCAACCCCTGGTGTTCACCCATACGACGAAGTTGTGTGGGAACGCCGCGATGTGATTCAGAATAACTGGAAAACCGGCGAGGTTGTTTTCGAACAACGTGGCGCCGAGTTCCCAGACTTCTGGTCAGTAAACGCATCAACAATTGTTACCACCAAATACTTCCGTGGAGCTGTCGGTTCAGACACTCGCGAATGGAGCCTGAAGCAACTCATCGATCGGGTTGTGCTCACCTACACAAAGGCGGGTCGGGAATACGGCTACTTCACAACCGAGGATGACGCAATTGCGTTTGAACATGAAATGACCTACATGCTTTTGCATCAGGTCTTCGCGTTCAACTCACCAGTGTGGTTCAACGTTGGTACGGCATCACCACAGCAGGTCAGCGCTTGCTTCATCCTCAGTGTTGATGACACGATGGATTCAATTCTTAACTGGTACCGCGAAGAGGGAATGATCTTCAAGGGTGGATCGGGTGCTGGTCTAAACCTCAGCCGCTTGCGTTCATCAAAGGAACTGCTAAAGAGTGGTGGAACTGCTTCGGGGCCAGTTTCATTCATGCGTGGAGCCGATGCATCAGCAGGCACCATCAAGTCCGGTGGAGCAACTCGTCGGGCAGCAAAGATGGTTGTTTTGGATGTTGATCATCCGGACATCGTTGAATTCGTTGAAACCAAAGTAGCTGAAGAAGAAAAGATTCGGGTACTGCGTGATGCAGGTTTTGATATGGACCTTGGTGGCAAAGACATCATCAGTGTTCAGTACCAAAACGCAAACAACAGTGTTCGCGTTAATGGTGAATTCATGCGCGCAGTAGAACAGGGAACTGAATTCGGTCTGCGGGCACGCGCAACTGGTGAAGTTATCGAAACCATCGATGCTCGCAAGTTGTTCCGTCAAATCTCTGAAGCTGCATGGGCTTGTGCCGATCCGGGTATCCAGTACGACGACACCATCAACGACTGGCACACCAGCCCAGAAGATGGTCGCATCACTGCATCCAACCCATGTTCTGAATACATGCATCTAGATAACTCATCCTGCAACCTTGCTTCAATGAACTTGATGAAGTTCTTGAAGGATGATGACACTTTTGATGCAGAGCGATTCGCAAAAGCATGCCAGTTGATTTTCACTGCAATGGATATTTCGATTTGCTTTGCAGACTTCCCAACCCAAGCAATTGGTGAAACCACCCGCAAGTTCCGTCAGTTGGGCTTGGGATACGCAAACCTCGGTGCATTGCTAATGGCAACAGGTCTCCCTTACGACAGCGAAGCTGGCCGTACTGTTTCTGCAGCGATCACTAGCTTGATGACAGGTGCTGCTTACAAGCGCTCAGCCGAACTTGCTGGCGTTGTAGGACCATACGATGGATACGCAAAGAACGCAGCCGCACATACTCGCGTAATGCGCAAGCATGCATCTGCAAACGATGACATCAAGTCAGTTTCATCACTCGATGGTGACATCATCAAGCTAGCGAGCAAGATGTGGGAATCTGGCAACAAGCTTGGTGAAAAGAATGGTTGGAGAAATGCGCAGGCATCACTGCTTGCCCCAACCGGCACCATCGGCTTCATGATGGATTGTGATACCACTGGTATCGAACCTGACTTCTCACTCGTGAAGTTCAAGAAGCTTGTTGGCGGTGGCTCGATGCAGATTGTGAACCTCACAATTCCTCGTGCTCTTCGCAAACTAGGTTATGCAGACGAAACCGTGGAAGCAATTGTTGAGTACATCGGTCTACACGGCCATGTGGTTGACGCTCCAGGTCTCAAGACCGAGCATTACCCAATCTTTGACACTGCCATGGGAGAGCGCTCGATCACTCCAATGGGACACGTTCGAATGATGTCTGCAACCCAGCCATTCCTTTCTGGTGCAATCTCAAAGACTGTAAACATGCCAGAAGATGCAACAGTTGAAGAAGTAGAAGAGATTTACTTCGAAGCCTGGAAGATGGGTGTCAAAGCACTTGCTATCTACCGGGATAACTGCAAAGTTGGCCAGCCACTTTCAGATGCCAGAGCTAAGAAAACCGATGCGCCAGTAGCAATCTCAACCGGTGAGCCAATTCGCCGGCGGATGCCAAAGCGTCGTCAGTCACAGACTGTTTCATTCTCAGTTGGTGGAGCCGAGGGTTACCTCACCGCGTCATCATTTGAGTCTGGCGAACTGGGCGAAGTTTTCTTGAAGCTTGGCAAGCAGGGTTCAACTCTTGCCGGTGTCATGGATGCCTTCTCGATCGCAATCTCGATTGCGTTGCAGTACGGCGTTCCGCTCGATGCATTCGTATCGAAGTTCACCAACATGCGATTCGAACCTGCCGGCATGACCGACGATGCAGACATCCGCATGGCTCAGTCCATGATGGATTACATCTTCCGCCGGTTGGCGTTGGATTACCTACCACTTGAAAAGCGTGCTGCCCTCGGTATTTTCACTGCCGATGAACGCGCTGAGCAGGTTTCGGGTTACGACAATCCAGCAGCCAGCATTGAAGTTGTAGCAAACGAAGTACTTTCGGTGCTTCCAACTGCAACATCAGCCAAAGCAGCCGAGAGTGTTCACTCTTCAGCAGAACTACTCGAAGCATTGACTGGCAAAGTGAATGACGCACCTCTCTGCATGACCTGCGGAATCAAGATGCGCCCATCAGGCTCTTGCTATGTATGTGAAGGTTGTGGCTCAACCAGCGGTTGCAGCTAAACCGTTCAACTATTGACTGAGGCTCGCAGTAGAGGTTTACTGCGGGCCTCAGTCGTTTCTAATTGGTGGTAGATATGAAGTTTAAGAACCTGGCAACACTTGCTGCTCTGGGTTGGGCAACAACAAAAGCGGTAAATCGCTTTCGGAGTTTCGAGCGGATTGAACCAGAGCTGAAAAAACCAATCATTTATGCCGCCTACGACATCAACAATCCGGTTGCCCTGTGGCTAACTCGCAATGTTGGAATGGGCCCCATCCCTCAGCTTTCAGAGAGTATTGATTACAAGTTGATCGAACAAGCACAGTTTGATCTGCATGTTTATCGGCCAACCGCAGCCACCGCTGCTTTGCCAATACTTATATGGATTCACGGCGGGGGACTTGTATCGGGCAAAGCAGCGAGTGATCATGCTGAGGCAACCGAGTATGCAATCGCGGCCAATTTAGTGGTGGTAAGTGTCGATTACCGATTGGCACCAGAACATCCCTACCCGGCTGCAATTGACGATTGCATGGACGCGCTGAACTGGGCCATCAAGCACGCTACAGACATCGGTGGCGATGCTGGGCGTATTGCAGTGGGCGGCATGAGCGCAGGAGGTGGGTTGGCTGCTGCGCTTGCCCAGCGGGCTCTGGATGACGGCATTGAGCTGCAACTTCAACTTTTGATTTATCCAATGTTGGATGATCAATCGGCAGTACTTTCTGACACCGCAAATCGAGGACTTACCTGGTCTCGATCATCAAACAAATTTGGTTGGAGCTCATATTTAGGCCATTCGGCTGGACTTCCAGATAATCGAGATTATGCAATTCCAGCTCGGCGGAAAAATCTAAGCAAACTGGCCCCTGCCTGGATTGGCGTAGGTGACTTAGACCTCTTTTACGATGAGGACTTGGATTATGCCCAGCGATTGCAAGCTGCGGGTGTGCCAGTGGAGTTGTTAACAGTTGCAGGTATGTATCACGCAGCTGAGCGGATAGCACCTGAAGCACCCTTGGCGATTGAATTCAAATCTGCCCAAATCGCTGCGTTGAAAAAAGCCTTGCACTCTTAGAGTTTTCAGGCTGTTCGCAACTGTCAGAATTTATGGACGGGGATTGGGAGAGATTGTTTGACCCGGGTCCGCCTGGATGTGAGGTGCAAGCAGCTCATCAATTTTCTGCAGCAGTTCTGGGGCTAGCTTTACACCGCTTGCCTTCACATTCTCAGTAACTTGTTCAGGTCGACTAGCGCCAATGATTGCAGCTGCCACATTTTTGTTTTGCAGAACCCATGCAACCGCAAGTTGTGCCATCGTCAATCCAGCTTCTGCAGCAAGCGGCTTCAACTCTTGGACGGCAGAAAGCAACTCATCGTGGAAGTAACGTCCTTTAACGAAACTGTTGACCCGATCATCCGCAGCTCGAGTTCCAGCTGC
>JBIKSQ010000075.1:0-6474 GCA_044348555.1 Candidatus Nanopelagicales bacterium
GAACTAGGCAGGACAAACCAGCCGCAGCCCATCCCAGCTCTCCCGAGATCGCCACCTGATCGCCAACCTGGGCTGCGTAACGAGTGACAACCGTTTGATTCCGTCGCTGACCTATCGCAGTTATCGCAACCACGATCTGCGCCGACCGGCTGATGTCCCCGCCGACAACTGTTGCTTTTGCCCGCGCGCATTCTGTGGCGATACCCGCTGTGAGTTGTTCTACCCAATTCACTGGAGTATTTGCAGGCAAACCCAGCGAGACCGTCAATGCAACCGGGTATGCACCCATCGCGCAGATATCAGCCAAGTTGGCAGCAGCAATTTTGATTCCAATTTCACTGCCCTGACTCCAGTCCAACCGAAAGTGGACTCCCTCAATTGCAATATCGCTTGAAATCACGACATCTGCATCTGGCATGGAAACAACAGCAGCATCATCGCCACTACCTAGTAGCACATGTTTACTTGCGGGAAATTTATTCTTTAACTTTTCGATTAATTCAAATTCTCCAAGGTCGCCAACGTTCATCGAAGGCCAGTCCCCTTACGAATGCCATCAAGAATTAAACGTCGAACGATTTGCTGATAGTTCAAACCAGTCGCCAACCACATTCGCGGAAACATCGAGATCGAAGTGAAGCCTGGAAGTGTGTTTACCTCATTTACAAAAACTTCATCATCACTAGTGAGGAAAAAATCGCAGCGCGCAAAACCTTCACAGTCAACCGCTTTGAAGACTTCGACTGCGACAGCCTGGACGCGTTCTTTCTGAGCATCCGATAAATCAGCTGGTACGTGCAATTCAGCGCTGTCTTCTAGATACTTTGCTTCAAAGTCGTAGAAGTCGTGATCGCCCCGCACCACAATCTCAGCAGGGACTGAAGGTTGTGGAACACCATGTTCATCCACCAATATTCCGCATTCGATTTCACGGATGTTTTCAAGACTTTGTTCAACAATGATTTTTTGGTCATGTTTCAGAGCAGCTTCAATTGCAGGTGCGAGATTTTCCAACGACTTTACTTTTGTTATTCCAATACTGGATCCAGCCCGAGCAGGTTTCACAAAAACTGGGAATGTAAGCGTCGCTACTCGTTCAGAAACTGCCTTTGGGTTTGCGGTCCATTCTGATTTTCGGAACCACACGAACGGTCCTGACTTCAAACCAGCTGCCACAAAAAGATTTTTCATTAAAACTTTGTCCATGGAAACTGCTGATGCAAACACACCAGAACCGACATACGGCATACCGCCAAACTCCAGCGCGCCTTGAAGACTTCCGTCTTCTCCAAAAGGTCCGTGAAGCAAAGAGAAAACTACGTCAATGCTATGTGCGCTTTTGTGTAGCTCGCTTCCATCCACACTTACAAATCCGCGAACAGTTGGGTCGGATGAAAAGACAACTTGCTGGCCTGAGATTGCGACCTCAGGCAACTCTCCAGAGTTGTTGAATAAGGAATCTGGATCATTGTTCTGCAGGAACATCCGACCATCTCGGGTGATACCGACAGGCACTACTTCAAACTCGGTTCGGTCGATTGCCGCCATCACACTGTCGGCTGAAAGGCAAGAGATTGAATGCTCACTTGAGCGACCACCAAAGACAACTGCTACGACTGGTCGAGTTTTGCTCATAGGCAGACCCTAATGACTCAAAGCGCCATTTCGCCTACGCTCGGCGTATGCATGACGAACACTCGACTCCCGAAAACCCTTGGCAACCTGAAACAATCGCGGTATCGGCTGGCCGGCCACCACATGTGCCCGGCGCTCCAGTCAACTATCCAATTGGGTTGAGCACGACTTTCCATGCCGGCGTATTAGGCCACGGATACATTCGTGAAGGCACGATTGGCACCGAGGCTTTCGAGGCAATCATGGGTCAACTAGAGCATGGGCACAGCGTTGTTTTCAGCTCTGGAATGGCTACTTTGAACGCAGTAATCGATCTACTACCCGCAAACGCAAAAGTGGTTGCACCAAATCATGCTTACCCTGGCACGAGCGGTCGGCTCCGAGAGTTGCACAAACTTCAACGGATTAATCTCGTCGAAGTTTTAGCCAGAGACAGTGAAAGCTGGATCAAACATGCAGCTGATGCAGATTTGCTTTGGATTGAAACTCCCACAAATCCGCTCATGGAAATTTCTGATATCCGCACAATCATCAAAGCAAAGTCTGCAAAAACCCTTGTGGCTGTCGACAACACATTCATGTCACCAGTTTTTCAACTTCCACTAGAACTTGGAGCTGACTTCTCCATGAACTCGGCTACCAAATCAATTTCTGGGCATTCAGATAGTTTGCTTGGAGTGCTGACAGCAAAAACTTTAGAGCTTGCAGATGAGTTGAAGAAACGGCGACTGTTGCAGGGAACTTTCCCTGGCTCCCTAGAGCTTTATTTAGCAACCCGCGGCGTGCGCACGTTGCACTTGCGCGCAGCAAAAGCTGTGGAGAATGCTTTAGAACTTGCTCGGCGATTAGAAAAGCATCCAAGGGTTTCGCAGGTTTTATACCCAGGACTGGAAAATTCTGTTGACTACGACATCCACATGTCTCAGGCCAGCGGCGGCGGTTCTGTGATGAGCATCGTCCTTACGGGTGATGCCGAAGAAGCAGAGCGAGTTTGTGAAAGCACTTTCCTTTGGACACATGCCACGAGCTTGGGTGGAGTTGAATCTACTTTAGAGAGACGTCGGCGTTGGCCGGCCGAACCAGCAATCACGCCGGAGTCGTTGTTGCGGTTATCAGTGGGTATCGAAAATGTTGAAGATTTGTGGCAAGACCTGAATCAGGCTTTGGGCTAACAGACTTCTTAGCCGCCGTTTTCGACTTCTCGTTTTGTTGCTCGGGTCATAAAACGTTCCAACAATTCCTGCGGCTGAAGCCCGCGATGCACGACCGCAACCACACCAGCGGTGATTGGCATTTCCAGTTCGTGCGCTCTGCCTAGTTGCAGAAGTGGAAAACAACTCTTGACGGCTTCGCAGGTTTCCTTGGTTTGGGAAATCAAGTCGGTAACGTTTTTACCTTCAGCCAGCTTTACCCCAAAGGAGCGGTTGCGTGACAAAGGCGATTGACAGGTAGCAATTAGATCGCCAACACCAGCCAAACCTGCAAACGTTTTTTCATTTGCACCGAGCATGATTCCGAGGGCGGTAATTTCATGCAGCCCGCGCGTGATGATTGAAGCCTGTGAGTTTTCACCAAACCCTAAACCTGCTGCAATTCCATTTGCCAATGCGATCACGTTCTTTAGCGCACCAGCAATCTCAACCCCAATTACATCGTGGGTTGAATATGGCCGAAAGTAAGGAGTGGTGCAGGCGTCTTGAATTAACCGAGCGTTGTCATCATCAACACATGCAATTGTTGTTGCAGTCGGTTGGCGTTGCGCAATCTCGTGCGCCAAGTTTGGGCCAGAGAGCACTGCGATTCGCTCTGCTTCAATGCCAGTTACCTCACCAATCACTTCACTCATGCGCAGGTTCGTTTCATTCTCGATGCCTTTTGCAAGCGATACAACTACTGCAGTTTTTGGGATGAGCTCTTTCCATTGCTCAAGATTCGATCGATATGCGTGTGAGGGCAACGCGACTACAACAATCTCAGCCGCAGTCAATGCCTCAGCTGCAACTGTGGTCGCTCTGATTGATTCAGGCAGAACAAATTCACTTACGTGAGAAGGGTTTCGATGCGTGTTATTGATTGCATCTGCAACCATTTGTTGCCGACTCCAGATCACTACATCATTGCCAGCATCGGTCAGTACTTGGGCGAATACGGTCCCCCAAGAACCTGAACCCATAACTGCAATTTTCATACTCATTTTGACTCCGCACTCGGATGAGGTTTGCGCCGATCCCATAGTTCACTCGGGGCCGGTTCATTTCGCAACTCCGCAACCAGATTCGTGATTGCCCACATAATTCGCGAGGTTGCTTCATTTAACAAAGCAGTGTCAATTGGCTTGTCGTACAAGTCAGCTAGTTCCACTGGATCTCCAGTTAGCATCATCATTTTCTTTCGCGGAAATACTTTAAACGCCCGACCTGAATACGGAATTACAAACTGTGGACCCCATTGCCCAACTGGCACCACTGGACGTTTGGTGTGTAGAGCTAGCCGAGCAGTGCCAGTGGTTCCGGTCATGGGCCAATAGCCAGGGTCGTGCGTCAATGTGCCTTCTGTGTAAATCGTGACAGCGTGTCCTGCTTCTAGAGCAGCTTGTGCCTCAATCAAAGAATCACCAGCTGCTGATGTTCCGCGATGTACCGGGATCTGCCCAGCCGCTCTGATTGCGTGACCTACCAACGGAAATTTGAAAACGCCAGACTTTGCTAAAAATCGCGGTGGTCGCCCGTTGTCGTGGAGGTAGTGACCAAGCGCCATTGGATCAAAGTTCGATATGTGGTTGCTAGCGACGATGATGCCACCCTCTACTTGGAGTTTCTCAGCAGCTCGCCAGTCACGTCGAGTTATCGCCAACAGAATTAATCGCACGATTGAAGCGATGATCGTGTATGCGATTGGATTTCGCACATTGGCCTTCTTTGGGAAAAGCACCAGCGTTCCTAACTCGATTCGGTGAACGAACTTTAGAGGTACGACAAAGCCCGCCTCTACAAGTAGAGGCGGGCTTTGTAGAAGAAAAATTACTTCTTTGGCATTTTGGTAACGCCGGTTACGTACTCTTTGAACTGCTTTGCAGCTGTGAAGGCTGGCTTTGCAGATGCCTTCTTGGCTGCAATCTGAACTTCAGCTCCAGTCTGTGGGTTGCGGCCTACACGGGCAGCACGAGCAGCGGTTGGCTGCTTCTTGAAGGTACCGAAACCTGCAAGTGCTACTGGGTCACCAGCAACAATTGAACGGGTGATTTCGTCTAGTACGGTGTCCAGGATTGCTGATGCATCCTTCTTTGAGAGGTTATGGGCCCCTGCAATTACTTCTACGAGTTCAGTCTTATTCACTGAAGCTCCTTTCACATTCTCGGGAATGTACGAATCTTCCCCGATTCGCACTGAGGCGGAAATTAGACTCAAAGAGCATGAAAAGTATGCGACACGCTCAAAGAAAATCGCGAAATCCCTTGAAAAATCAAGGAATTTCGCGATTTTAGAGTTTTTGTGATTTCACTCTCAAGATTTTTTACAAAGTTGTTGGTTTGTAACTTGGTCGAGCACCTTCAAAAACTTGAATTTCATCAAGGTGTTTCATCGTCAATCCGATGTCATCAAGACCCTCAATCAGTCGCCATCTGACGTAATCATCGATTTGGAAAGTAGTAACTAAGTCATCACACGTGATTGAGCGCTCTTCCAAATCGACCGTGATTTGAGTTCCTGGATTTGCTTCGATTTTTTCCCAGAGAGCTTCCACAAAATCCTGATCAACCTCTGCAGTTAGTAGCCCACCCTTGCCCGAGTTGCCGCGGAAAATGTCTGCAAAGCGACTTGAGACGACAACTTTGAATCCGTAGTCCATCAACGCCCAAACAGCGTGCTCGCGAGAAGACCCGGTTCCAAAATCTGAACCTGCCACTAGGACGGATGCACCTTGGTAGGAAGCCTGATTCAAAACAAAATCCGGATCCTTGCGCCATGCGGCAAAACAACCGTCGCCAAAGCCAGAGCGACTAACTCGCTTTAAGTATTCGGCGGGCACAATCTGATCGGTGTCAACGTTGCTGCGTCGCAGTGGTGCTGCGAGTCCGGTGTGCTTAACAAATTTTTCCATTACAACTCCTTAAGCCACTGGAACTAGATCGGCAGGACTGGCCAAATGGCCAAGCACTGCGGTTGCAGCTGCAACCTGTGGGGATACAAGGTGGGTGCGAGCACCTGGACCTTGCCGTCCTTCAAAGTTTCGGTTGGACGTTGAAGCCGCTCGAAAACCTGGCTTCACTTTGTCTGGGTTCATTGCCAGACACATCGAACAACCAGCAAAACGCCATTCGGCGCCCGCCTCGGTGAACACTTTGTCGAGGCCTTCAAGTTCTGCCTGCAAACGCACTCGGCCAGAGCCAGGTACAACCAACATCTCTACGCCTTGAGCAACTTTGCGTCCTTTAAGGATGGATGCAGCCGAGCGCAGATCTTCGATTCGTCCGTTTGTACACGAACCCAAGAACACAGTGTTGATTCCAATGTCGCGAAGTGGAGTTCCTGGCTTCAAGTCCATGTACTCCAACGCCCGTTCGATTGCAGCTTTCTCAACTTCGTCTTTTGCATCAGCTGGATTTGGAATTGATCCAGAAAGTGGCAAGCCCTGACCTGGGTTAGTTCCCCATGTCACAAACGGTGTCAACTCATCTGCATTGATAAACACTTCGTTGTCGAATTCAGCATCGCTGTCAGTTCCAAGCGTCTGCCACCATGCCAAAGCGGCATCCCAATCCTCACCCTTTGGAGCATGGTCACGATCCTTTAGGTATTCATAAGTGATTTCATCTGGCGCAATCATTCCCGCACGCGC
>JBIKSQ010000076.1:0-6450 GCA_044348555.1 Candidatus Nanopelagicales bacterium
GGACGAAGCAGATTCCTACACATTGACTGGCTATCAACGTCATCATGGATACAAGGCATTCGAAAGCATCTTGGGTACGGATCCAGATGCAATTATCCAAACCGTAAAAGACTCAGGTCTGCGCGGTCGTGGTGGCGCAGGTTTTCCAACCGGCATGAAGTGGGGCTTTGTTCCGCAGAATGACGGCAAGCCACATTACTAAGTTGTTAACGCTGACGAATCTGAACCAGGTGCGTGCAAAGACATTCCATTGATGATGGCAAATCCACATGCGCTTGTTGAAGGTGTCGCAATCACTTCTTACGCAATCCGCGCAAATCAAGCATTCATCTACATTCGCGGAGAAGTTCCACACGTAACTCGCCGAGTTCGCAACGCCGTTAAAGAAGCGTATGCCGCAGGCTTGTTAGGCAAAAACATCAAAGGCTCAAACTTTGATCTAGATGTTGTAGTTCATTCAGGTGCGGGCGCATATATTTGTGGTGAAGAAACAGCACTACTTGATTCACTCGAAGGCCGTCGCGGTCAGCCACGACTCAAGCCGCCGTTTCCAGCAGTTGCCGGTTTGTATTCCGCCCCGACAGTTATCAACAACTCTGAAACTATTGCAAACATTCCATACATCGTTCGCAACGGAGTTGATTGGTTCCGCCAATGGGGCACCGAGAAGTCACCAGGTTTCAAGCTCTTTGCAGTAAGCGGTCACGTAAAACGTCCGGGAGTTTACGAAGCAGCTTTGGGCACCACCATGCGCGAGTTGCTGGAACATGCTGGCGGTATGCGCGATGGCCACAAACTTAAGTTCTGGGTACCAGGTGGATCTTCAGTTCCACTACTTACCGAAGAGCATTTGGATGTCCCACTTACTTACGAAGATTTAGCCGAAGCTGGCACCATGTTGGGCACTGGCACCCCAATGGTCTTTGATGAAACCACAAGTGTTGTTAAAGCTGTTAGCCGTTGGGCGCAGTTCTACAAACACGAATCTTGCGGCAAGTGCACACCATGTCGAGAAGGCACTTACTGGATGACCGACTTGTTGAAGCGTCTGGAAAAGGGCTCTGGCAAGATGGAAGATCTGAACGTCATCAGCGATATCTGCAAGCAAATTGCTGGCCGCTCATTCTGCGCCTTAGGTGATGCTGCAAGCAGCCCTTACCCAGGTGCGATGAAGTATTTCCAGTCTGAGTTTGAAGCAGCAATCGATACCCCTGCGGATTCAGCATTTAACCCTGCTGACACCACAGTTTTTGCGAAGGTGAATTCCTAATGTCAAACCCAAGTCCAAACGCGCAAATGGTTGATCTTGTAACCGTCAACATCGATGGTGTTGATCTACAAGTACCAAAAGGCACTCTGATCATTCGCGCGGCTGAACAACTAGGCGTATCAGTTCCACGTTTTTGTGATCATCCATCGCTCGACCCAGTCGCAGCATGCCGGGCTTGTTTAGTTGAAATCGAAGGCCAAGCCAAACCACAGCCAGCTTGTGCAATCCCGGTTGCAGACGGAATGCGGGTCAAGACTCAGAACACTTCCGAAATTGCCAGTGATGCACAAAAAGGCGTAATGGAATTTCTACTGCTGAATCACCCGCTGGATTGCCCAGTTTGTGACAAAGGTGGCGAATGCCCGTTACAAAATCAGGCGATGGAAGTTGGCCGCTCAGAGTCTCGCTTTGAAGGCGAAAAGCGCGATTTCGAAAAGCCAGTTTCTTTAAGCTCACAAGTACTGCTTGATCGGGAACGCTGCGTTTCCTGTGCACGCTGCACTCGCTTTGCTGAACAAATTGCAGGGGATCCATTGATTTCTTTGCAGCAGCGTGGTGCGCAACAGGTGGTTGGCATTTCTGATGATCAGCCGTTTGATTCGTATTACTCCGGCAACACAATTCAGATTTGCCCAGTGGGTGCCTTGACCAGCTCAAAGTACCGCTTCCGCTCGCGGCCATTTGATTTAGTTTCAGTACCAACTGTTTGTGAACATTGTGCAAGCGGTTGTGCACTTCGCACCGACGTCCGTCGCGGAGTTGTGCAGCGACGTTTGGCGTGGGACGACCCACAAGTGAACGAAGAATTTAACTGCGATAAAGGTCGCTTTGCTTTCACGTACCTAGAAGAAGGTCGCATCACCCACCCACTTGTTCGTGGTGAAGATGGTGAACTTCATGTTTCGTCGTGGCCAGAAGCAATTGCTGCAGCAGCAGCTGGTTTAGCAAATGCCCGCGGCGGTCGCGCAGCAGTACTAGCAGGTGGTCGACATACGGTTGAAGATGCATATGCAATTTCAAAGTTTGCCCGAGCAGTTTTGGGAACCGACGACATTGATTTCCGGGCCCGGCCAAACTCGAATGAAGAACGTGAATTCCTCGCGGCCGCAGTCGCTGGAACCGGTATCGGTGTGACGTACGCGGATTTGGAATCAGCCAAGCATGTGGTTTTGGTAGCGCTAGAACCTGAAGATGAAAGTCCGATGATTCAGTTGCGTTTGCGCAAAGCAATTCAACGCAACCGCACCAAAGTTTCAGTGGTTGCATCGCATCTTTCAATCGGTGCCGCAAAGCTTGAAGCTGAACTAATCGCTGTCAAAGCCGGCGATGAACTCGCTGGCTTGCAGCGAGCTGGAATTTCGAGTGAATCAATCATTTTGGTTGGCGAGCGAGCAGCTTCGGTTGCAGGTTTGCTTTCTGGAATTCTGGATTTGGTCGATGCAACTTCTGCCAAAATGGCATGGGTTCCACGACGGGCCGGCGAACGTGGTTCACTCGATGCAGGTTTGCTAGCTGGCTTACTTCCAGGTGGCCGTTCACTTACAGATCCAGCTGCTCGTTCGGCGGCAGCTGCAATCTGGAGCGTTGAAGAGACCTCAATTCCAAACCAAGTGGGTCGCACTTTTGACGAAATCGTTGAAGCTGCTTCTGCGGATACGTATGCCGCACTTGTCGTAACTGGTTTCGATCCAGAAGATACGAGCTACCCAGCTGCCACACTTGCAGCGATTCAACGCGCACCTTTTGTGGTTGCACTCGAGCTTAATGGAACGGTTGTTACTTCAATCGCCGATGTAGTTTTCCCAGTTGCGGCAGTTACCGAAAAAGCCGGTGCGTTTGTGGATTGGGAAGGTCGCACTCGTACTTTCACCCAAGCGCTACGTGACACAAACACGATGACAGATGCGCGCGTGCTTGGCATGATTGCAGATGCACTCGATGTGTTTGTTGGCCGACAAGATGTGAAGACTTTGCGAGCTGAACTTCAGAAGTTCATCGAAGTTCCAGTTAATCGCAGCGAGCGACCAAGAGTTGCAAGCGGTGCGGTTTCACAAAGTGCAACTCTAGAAACCTGGCCACAACTTCTCGATAGTGGAGTCATGCAAGCTGGTGAGCCGTACCTCGCTGGCACTGCGCGTTCAGCGGTTGCCAAAATTTCAGCTGCAAAAGCATCCAGTCTGAGACTAAAAGCTGGTGACTTTGTGCGCGTTTCTGCCAGTCGCGGAAGTGTGCTGCTGCCGTTTGAGATTGTCGAAGGCGTTGAAGATTCCGTATGGATACCAACCAATTCCGAAATGTCACACGTACGAGCAGCACTTGGTGCTTCGCATGGAGCTGAAGTTTCAATCTCCCACGGAGGTGCTGAATGATCAATGTAATTCGCACCGAGGCTGTTGGTGACTTGGGTATTTTTGGCACTGATCCGTTGTGGCTTGTGATTTTGAAAGTGGTTGGCGTATTTACGCTTCCATTGTTGCTAACACTTGCAATCATCGTGATTGAACGAAAAGTAGTTTCGTACATGCAAAACCGGGTTGGCCCTAACCGGGTTGGCCCAGGTGGTTGGTTGCAGAGTCTGGCCGACGGCGTAAAGCTGATGCTGAAGGAAGAAATCATTCCGGTCACAGCAGACAAACTGATTTACTGGTTAGCTCCGGTAATTGTTGCGGTTCCAGCTTTCATGGCATGGGCAGTTATTCCGCTAGGTCCCGTGGTTTCAATCTTTGGTGTTGAAACTCCTTTGCAGTTGACTGACTTCTCCGGTTCCGTTCTATACGTAATGGCTGTCGCATCAGTCGGCATTTATGGCATCGTGCTAGCTGGTTGGTCTTCTGGTTCAACCTACGCGTTGCTCGGCGGGCTTCGGTCTTCAGCGCAGATGATTTCCTACGAAATCCCAATGGGACTTTCGTTCGTTGCAGTTTTCCTTTACGCAGGTTCAGCTTCAACCTCACAGATTGTTGCTGCGCAGACGGATATTTGGTTCGCAGTTCTACTGTTGCCATCATTCCTGATTTACGTAACCTCAATGGTTGGCGAAACTAACCGCGCACCATTCGATTTGCCAGAAGCCGAAGGCGAATTAGTTGGTGGCTTCCACACTGAGTATTCATCATTCAAGTTTGCGTTGTTCTTTGTTGCTGAATACATCAACATGATCACCGTCTCGGCAATGGCCGCAACTTTGTTCCTTGGTGGTTGGCGAGCTCCTTGGCCAATCTCAATTTGGGAAGGCGCAAACGAGGGCTGGTTCCCATTGCTCTGGTTTATTGCCAAGATTTTCTTCTTCATGTTCATTTTCATCTGGCTCCGCGGAACTCTTCCACGTATGCGTTACGACCAGTTCATGGCGTTTGGTTGGAAGTTCCTACTTCCAATTTCAATCGGCTGGATTTTGGTGGTTGCGATTGCGCGCGGTGTAAGAAATGAATTTACCTTCACTTTCCAAGAGTCGCTTCAAACATTCGGAATTCCAATCATCGCGATTGTTGTGCTGCTTTGGATCTACGAAGAAGTGCGGGAACGAACTAAGAAGCAGCCCCTACCTACTAAAGCCACTGAAGTTGAGTTTGATCCATTTGCTGGCGGCCATCCGGTGCCACCAATGCCTGGTCAAAAACTGCCAACTTCAAAAACTCCCAGCCTGACTGATACGGAGGCCTGATATGCCTAAGTTGCCACCAGCGATTAGTGGATTCGTGGTCACATTTATGACCATGTTCCGCAAGCGTGCGACCGAGCAATATCCAGAGGACAAAGACAAGTTCCCAGCTGAACCAAGATTCCACGGTCGCCACCAACTCAATCGTCACGCCGACGGATTAGAGAAATGCATCGGTTGTGAATTGTGTGCATGGGCTTGCCCAGCAGATGCAATCTTTGTGCAAGGTGCCGAAAACACTGAAGAAGAGCGGTTCTCACCAGGCGAGCGTTACGGCCGGGTGTACCAGATCAACTACTTGCGCTGTGTTTTCTGCGGACTATGCATTGAAGCTTGCCCAACCCGCGCACTAACCATGACCAACGAATACGAGTTGGCAGATCGCACTCGCGAAAGTTTGATTTTTGAGAAGCAAGATCTACTAGCTCCTATGCAAGCAGGTATGGCAGCTGCACCACATGCAATGGTTGAAGGCACTACCGAAAAGGATTACTACTTAGGCAAAGTGAGCCGGGCAACCGATGCCCAAATTGCTGAAGTTGCTGCCCGCGCGGCTCGTGCAAACACTGCGGAAGTGGAGAAGTAATGCATCTGGAATTCTGGATTCCGGCCATCCTTTCAGTGCTTGGCGCACTGGGAATGGTGTTTTCCAACAAACCGGTTTACAGCGCAATGTCTGTTGCCTTCTCAATGTTGAACCTTGCAGTTCTGTATGCAGTGCTTGAAGCAGTATTCCTCTCTTTGATTCAGGTAATTGTTTACACCGGTGCTGTGATGATGCTCTTCCTGTTCGTCTTGATGGTGGTTGGTGTTGACACAAACGACAATCTCAAAGAAACCATCAAGGGCCAGCGACTACCTGCAGTTCTTGGCGGTCTGGGCATGGGCGCATTGATGATTTCGCTGCTTGGTGATTCGGTAACCACAGATGCTGGATTAGGTTTTGCAAACTCGGCTGATGGTTCAAACATGCAGGGACTGGGACTGCTGATTTTCGGCAAGTACGTGTTTGCATTTGAGTTAACTTCAGCGCTGTTAATCACAGCTGCACTCGGTGCAATGGTGCTTGCACATCGCGAACACCACACCAAGCCACTAACTCAAGCAGATCGCATGCTTTCCCGCTTCAAGGTTGCTGGTACGCATCGCGGCTCACTGCCAGGTCCTGGCGTCTATGCCCGGCACAATGCGGTTGATACTCCTGCGTTGCTACCAGATGGCTCGTTGTCTGAAATCTCAGTGCCTAAACCACTTGCTGCTCGCGGAGTGTTGAAGTCAGTCGACACCGCTGCCTCGCGCGGAATCGCTGCGATTGCAGCCGGTGATGCGGTTGTTGGCGATGAGTCGCTTGGTAAGGATGAGGTATAGGTATGGATAGCAACGCCTTTATCTTGCTTTCGGCTGTCCTCTTTAGCATCGGCGCTTTTGGTGTGCTTTTTCGAAAGAACGCAATCGTCGTATTCATGAGCGTTGAAATGATGCTGAACGCAGCAAACCTAGCTTTTGTTACCTTTGCAAA
>JBIKSQ010000005.1:0-22881 GCA_044348555.1 Candidatus Nanopelagicales bacterium
AAAAGGTGTTGCCGAAAAAATAGGCGGAAGCGATGCCACTTTTTCGCATTTTTATGGAGACTTCCAAAAAATAGAAAATCAAATTTTGCCAAATCATGCTGAGGCGCTCACTCAGGTTTTTGATGCACTAAAAGATTCAGGTTTCGATCTATTGCAAATCTCAGCAGTAGGACATCGAGTAGTACATGGTGGGGATATATACAAAGCCCCAACATTGATTGACCAAAGTGTTTTGGCTGGCATTGAGTCTTTAACAGCTCTTGCGCCGCTTCACAATCTTGCAAACTTGAGTGGGATCAAAGCCGCACAATCTCTTTTACCCGGAATTCCACAGGTAGCTGTTTTTGATACCGCATTTCATTCGACAATTCCGCCAGCCGCTTATACATACGCTATCTCTCATGCAGTCGCTGAAAAATACGGAGTGCGGCGGTACGGTTTTCACGGCACTAGTCATCAATACGTAATGCGGAAAACTGCCGAGTTTTTGAATCAATCTACTGATGAAACCAACATAATCATCTGTCACATTGGAAACGGTGGCTCTATTTCGGCAATCAAGAATGGCAAAAGTGTTGATACATCCATGGGTCTCACACCACTCGAGGGATTGATGATGGGAACTCGTTCTGGTGATATTGATGCTGGGGTAATTTTCCATTTAGCACGGGTTGCGAACTACTCGATGGATGATCTGGATGACTTACTAAATCGGGAGAGTGGCTTGCTTGGATTAACCGGCAAGAGCGACATGCGCGACGTCTGGAAACTTGTTGAAGCTGGTGATCTGGACGCCAAGCTTGCGGTTGAGGTGTACAACTACCGAATTCAAAAGTATGTAGCTTCTTATTTGGGAGTTTTGCCGAATGTGCAGGCAGTTGTTTTCACGGCGGGGGTTGGGGAAAATGATCCTGGCGTTCGCAAAGGTGTTGTTCAACCGCTAGCCCATTTAGGGATCTTGATAGATGAATCATTAAACCTCAGCCCATCCAAGGAGAATCGCGAGATTTCTCCAGCTGGTGCGAAAGTAAAGGTGCTGGTTATCGGTACAAACGAAGAACTTGAGATTGCCCACCAGAGCGCTTCGATTGTCCAAAAAATCTAGGTACTTAGGCCCTTTGAAGCCGCTTCGCCGCGGGAGTATCCTCTAAAAGGAACAAGGTGATTCCTATTCGAATCGAGGTGTTTCGCAATGTTCCTTCAGAAATCGTTCTTTGATAAAAAACTATTTGCAATCGCAGCTTCTGCAATCTTGGTGTTAGCCGCATGTGGCGCGGAGCCTTCGGATTCTCCATCAAATTCTTCAGCATCTCCAACGCCGACAGTGACAGATCCAATCGAGACGCAAGTAGTCGAAGTCTTTTATGTTGCTGATACCCCAAAAGGTTTTCGTTTGTTTAGTGAAGCACGCATCGTGCCATTCACAAATGATTCTGGTGAACAAGTTCTAAGTGACTTAGTTTCAGGAGCACTGCAACCGCTTGATCCAAACTATACAAATTTATGGGGAAGCCCGAATGAGCTCTTGAATTTAACTGCGACCAGTGAGTTGATCACAGTGGATCTTGCAGATATTTCACTATCAGTTGGCGCTGAAGCAGAATCGCGTGCGATTGAACAGCTTGTCTGGACCATCACAGGAATTGTGGGTGATTTGCCAGTTCAGTTTCTAGTCGATGGTGTTGCTGTAGAAAGTTTTGCTGGCCATGTAGAAACCACTTTTCCGTTTGAACGCGAGGCTGGGTACAAAGTTCTGAATGATGTGCAGATTCAAGTCCCGGCGTCTAACGAGGTCTTGATAAATCCTGTATTGATTAACGGGTTTGCTTGCACCTATGAGGCCAATGTGGCGTGGGAACTACTGCAAGATGGGGTGCGAGTCGATGGAGGCTCAGTCCTTGCGATGGAGGCTTGCCCAACCCGTTCGGCTTTCGAAATCGAACTTTCAACTTTGGATCCCGGCAGCTACACGATCCGAGTGATGGAATTCTCGGCAAAAGACGGTTCACTAAGCTCGGAAGACACCAGAACCTTCTCAGTGGAGGAGTAAAGACAACGAGTTGGCTCATGTCTATCCTTGGCTCATAACCACGACAATGGAGACGATATGAGCCAGCTCGTTCACCACTTTATTAATGGCAAGACTTCCGAAAGTAAATCGGGACGGACTGCGCCAGTATTCAACCCAGCAGAAGGAGTTGTCACCAAGCAAGTTGCTTTGGCTGACACGGCTGAGGTGCAGAGTGCAATCGCAGCTGCTGCAACCGCGTTCCCAGCATGGGCAGAGACTTCGCTGATTCGCCGGCAGGCAATCATGTTCAACTTCCGCGAGTTGTTGAACGCGCGAAAGGCCGACTTGGCAGAAATTTTGACGTCCGAGCACGGCAAAGTAGTTAGCGATGCCCTTGGTGAAATCACTCGCGGTCTCGAAGTTGTTGAGTTTGCTTGTGGAATGCCGCAG
This sequence comes from Candidatus Nanopelagicales bacterium, assembly GCA_044348555.1. Lineage (GTDB taxonomy): Bacteria > Actinomycetota > Actinomycetes > S36-B12 > UBA5976 > JAFMIT01. The sequence goes on from JBIKSQ010000005.1 coordinate 2,462, forward strand.
GTACTCAAGGGTGATTACTCAGACGGCGTCAGCACGGGGATTGATGTTTTCTCAACCAAAGATCCACTTGGTGTGGTGGGCATCATCAGTCCATTCAACTTTCCAGCAATGGTGCCAATGTGGTTTTTCCCAATCGCCTTAATGGCGGGAAACACGGTTGTGTTGAAACCAAGTGAGAAGGATCCATCAGTTGCAAACTGGTTGGCAGAACTTTTGAAAGAAGCAGGATTGCCCGATGGTGTGTTCAACGTCGTGCATGGTGACAAAGTTGCGGTTGATGAACTTCTCGTCAACCCAGCTGTCCAATCCATCTCATTTGTTGGATCAACCCCGATTGCAAAATACGTATACGAAACCGGAACTGCACACGGCAAACGAGTCCAGGCATTAGGTGGAGCAAAAAACCACATGCTTGTCTTGCCAGATGCAGATCTAGATCTTGTGGCTGATTCCGCAGTTAACGCAGGTTTTGGTTCAGCTGGCGAAAGATGTATGGCGATTTCAGTGCTTGTGGTGATTGATTCAATCGCAGATGACTTGATTGCTCGAATTGCCGAACGTATGTCCACACTCAAAACTGGTGATGGCCGTAGAGCTTGTGACATGGGTCCACTTATTACGCGTGAGCATCGCGACAAGGTTGCAAGTTATGTCGATGTTGCGATTGCAGATGGTGCAACCGTTGTTGTTGATGGCCGCGATGTGCAACCAGATGGAGACAGCAATGGTTTCTGGATGGGACCAACTTTGCTAGATAGAGTTAGCACTTCATCAAAGGTCTACATCGATGAAATTTTCGGTCCAGTGTTATCTGTTGTACGTGTTAAGAGTTATGACGAAGGCGTGGCGTTAATTAACGCCAGCCGATACGGAAACGGAACCGCAATTTTCACAAATGATGGTGGCGCGGCTCGACGTTTTCGGCGCGAGGTAACTGTCGGCATGATCGGTATCAATGTGCCGATTCCAGTCCCGGTGGCTTTCTATTCATTTGGTGGTTGGAAGGAATCAGCTTTCGGCGACACGAAAGCGTACGGACTTCAGGGTGTGCACTTCTTCACTCGGGAGAAGACCATCACCGAGCGCTGGCTTGACCCAAGCCACGCGGGTATCAATCTTGGCTTCCCGCAGACTAAATAATTTAAACAAAGCAAAACGCCCAGTCAACCGACTGGGCGTTTTACTTTTAAAAGGGTATGAAATCTGATTAACGGCAGCTGCAGCGCTGGTCTTCAGGCACACCAGCAAAAACTGATTCAACATGCATACCGCAACCACTCCAGGTGATCTTGCGGCAGCGCGGGCAAATGGCTCTGCTACACATAATTTTTCTCCTCAAAAATTCAACTGGCACAACATACCCCTGGGGGTATTCAAATGCAAGTTCACCACGAGGTGATTCTTACCATTGGTTAGCCCGTCCTTACTTGCCTTGAGTGGCAAACTGCACTCATGGGTTTAACGGAATTAATGCTTGGCAACGCCGAACATGTGGGCCAGCGCGCAGGTTGGCTTCGTGCCGCCGTGCTTGGAGTCAACGATGGGCTGGTTTCAACAGCCTCTTTGATGGTTGGTGTTGCAGCTGCAAGTACTGATCTGGGGGCGGTTGTCACCGCTGGTATTGCAGCCGTAGCTGCAGGTGCCATGTCGATGGCTGCTGGTGAATATGTGTCAGTCAAAAGCCAGGCAGACATCGAGGCGACTGATCGCGAACTAGAGCGGCGACAGCATGAGCGGAATCCGCAAGGTGAGCTGGAAGAACTTACTTTGATTTATGTTGAACGTGGCTTGACTCATGAGTTGGCAACCGAGGTGGCTAAGAGTCTGCATTCGAAAGATGCATTAACTGCCCACTACCGAGACGAACTTGGTCATCATGTTTTCAGCCGTCCGCAACCAGTTCAGGCAGCGGTCGCATCTGCGCTTGCTTTCACCGCTGGCGGCATGATTCCGTTTCTGGCAGGTTTTTTCCCAGCCGAGAATCGAATTCTTGGTGTCTTCATTGTCACTGAAATCGGTCTAGTCGTAGCAGGTTTGCTATCTGCCCGAGCCGCAAGTGCCAAGCCACTGATCCCAACCATTCGAGTAGTCATTGGTGGCACCTTGGCAATGGCAGTTACGTTCGCAGTTGGTACTGCATTCGGAACCTTTGCGCACTAAGGATTTACAGCAGCCTGAAATATTTTCCTGAGTAATGTCAGGGTGATGGTGGATAATTCTCTACATGGGGGAAAAACACTTTATCTATCTTGTCAAAAATCCTGAGGCTCATTTGTGGGTTTTAGGTGCGGGCCATCCGACTCAAGGTCGACGGTTTGCTCATGCCGACGCAGTGCTGGAATCACTTTCAGCCACTGGGTCAATATCGGGTCTTGAATTACTACCAGCCCGAGCTGCTACATCCACCGAACTCACCACTGTTCATACACCTGAGTATGTGAGCACGGTCGTTGATGAGCACAAATCAGGAGAGTGGCTTGGCGCTGAACCAGTCCTAGCCAAATTGGCTGCTGAATTTGCTGGATCCACTTTGGTTGCTGCAGATGCGTTGCTGAATGGTGCAAAACTTGCAGTCAACTACCCAGGTGCTAAGCATCATGCTCAGGCAGGTAGCTCGAGTGGCTTCTGTGTGTTTGCGGATTTTGCAATGGCTGCAAAATATTTAGCGGACGTACACGGTCTCAGAGTTGCAATTCTCGATATCGATGCACATCATGGCGATGGCACGGAAAATCTAACTCGTGATCATGAAAACATTTTGACGTTTTCGATTCACGAAGGTCAACTCTTTCCATACACCGCAACCGAGTACGAAGCGACAGCGACGGTTCACAACCGACCGCTTGCGGCTGCAGCAGATGATTCAGATTTGGTGGTTGGCGTCCAAGATTTTGTGGACGTCGCTAAAGCCTTCAAAGCCGATGTGCTTTTGATCGCAGCAGGTGGCGATGGACACTTAAACGATCCGCTTTCGAATTTGGCATACACCGAGCGGGGATATGTGATTGCCGGCGAGTTGATTCGTTCAGCATTCCCAGAGCACCCAATCTTGCTTGGTGGTGCTGGTGGTTATCGACCGGATGATCACACTCCAGCGATGTGGCTGAGTATGACTTTAGCTTTAGCGGGTTATACCGAAAATGAAATAAACGAACTAGATTTACTTAATCGCGTAACTCAAGTAGAAGGAAAGTGATGCGCAGAGAAGACCTATATGCACCCCGATGGGTGTCGGCTGATCAAGAGCCGGATGATTTATGGACCGAAATATTGCCTGGCCTTTGGATGGGTGGAACTCACGATGAGGACTGGATCAACACCTCAAAAGATCTTGAGGGATTTGAACACGATGTTCCCTTCGATGCGGTTGTGACACTTTTCTCTTGGGCTCATCCAATGCCTTGGGGTATTGAAGAACTTCGCTGGGGAGTCGCCGACGGTGCAATGCAACACGTTGACGAAGCTCGACTATTTCGGATTGTTGATTGGGCTTATGAGCGCTGGCAATCAGGAGACAAGGTATTGATTCGCTGTCAGGCCGGAATGAACCGTTCTGGTTTAGTGACTGCACTAGTGCTGATGAAGGCTGATTACAGCGCCGAAGATGCCATTCAACTGCTGCGCTCGCAGCGAGCCGAAGTAGTGCTGTTCAACAATCATTTTGTTGATTACTTGGTTGGGCTTGATTCAGCCAACAAGCCTGTAGATTCCTAATCAGGAGGCAGATTTGGAACGGATGCAATCTGAAATCTGCTTGGCAACCTAAACTTGCATCATGACTTGGTTAATCACTGGCGGTGCCGGATATATCGGCTCGCATATCGTGGCAGCTGCTACAAGAGCTGGAATCAAAACCGTAGTGATTGATGATCTATCTACTGGTATGAAGGATCGAATTCCAGAAGGAATCGATTTCTACCAGGCAGATATTGCCGACCGAACTGTGCTTCGGAAGATTCTGCAGGATCACGACATCAAAGGCTTACTGCACTTAGCTGCGCGCAAGCAGGTAGGTGAGTCAGTTCAAGATCCGCTCGGCTATTGGGAAAGCAATGTTGGGCGGATGCAGGTGCTGCTCGAGGAGATGACTTCGGCCAACGTGAAGTTGGTCGTCTTCTCTTCTAGCGCAGCTGTCTATGGATCACCCATCACTGGTGGCGAACTTGATGAAAATGCACTCTGTCTTCCAATCAACCCGTACGGTGCAACAAAACTTGCTGGTGAACTTTTGATTGACTCTTTGAGCCAAGCTGGAAAAGTTAACAGTCTGTCGTTGCGCTATTTCAATGTTGCAGGAGCCGAAGACAAAGTGTTGGCCGATCGCTTGGCACTGAATCTAATTCCGATTGTGTTATCAAATATCGATGCAGGTAAAGATTTGCCGGTGTTTGGAACTGATTACGCAACACCAGACGGCACCTGCATTCGAGACTATGTGCATATCGTCGATTTAGCTGAGGCACATGTCGCAGCAATGCAACATCTGGAACAAGGTGCGGTAGGCCACACTCGCTTAAACATTGGTACTGGCACTGGCTCGTCAGTTCTAGAAATTGTGCATGGGCTTGAAGAAATTATGAATTCCAAGATTGCGTGGTCTGATGCTGGCCGGAGAGCGGGAGATCCGGCTGCTCTGGTTGCAAAGGTGGGCAAAGTAACTGAAGTTTTAGGTTGGTCTGCAAAACATGATCTGAGAGATATTTTGCAGAGCGCTTGGGACGCCTGGCCCAAATCAAACTAAGTTTTTACTTAGTGCGCGGTTTTTGATCGCTAAAGCTTCCGAGCCTGACCAGATTTGCTCGGCTTGATTTCTAAAGTGTGATTCATCTTTCAACCAGGTGTGACCTTTATCGTGTCTCACGTAAACCCATCCGTAACCACCTGCGCGGTAGATCCCGCCGCCAAACTGTTGGAATCTGTCAATCAAAGCTTTATCAACCGCCCATGGAGTTGGCCGCCAGCCACCAACTTCGAGCAGAGCTGCGCGGTTCATCACCATAGTTGGCCCAATGATGTATCTGTTGTAAATCTCATCATCACCAAATGGTCGGAGCAAAAGTTCACCTGTGGTTTCGAGCCAAGTGAGTTGTGGGGTTCGACCAAACAATCCAGCGCCGCTGTATTTCATGGAGATGATTGCATCCCATAGGTGGTGTGGACCATACAAATCGTCGTCATCAAACTTTGCTAAAAATTCAGATTGGCTGAATTGAGTTAGCTCACCGTAAATCTCACCCAGGTTTTTGTTCTGATCAACGTAGTTAACGTGCAATCTATCGGCCAGCAATTTATGCGCCCTCGAAACTTCGGTAGAAGCTTCCGCTTCAGATATGCCATGTAGTGCAAGCCGGACCACAAAGTTCGGGTAGGTCTGGGCGGCTATCTGCTCAAGAGCTCCAGCCACCATGTTCAACCGATTTGTGACCAACAAAATTGTGACTTCCGGCCACGAGTTGATTCTTGATAACACATTTGAGTGATGCAGCATCGCCAGCCTTCGCTGGGATTCACTTCTAAATAGCCACTCAAGTTGATTTGAAGTATTTGGAGCTGCAAGCTCCTGTGAAATCAAAGTAGCAAGTTCTGGGTTAAGGGCTGAAACCACTTTATCTGTGTGTACGACCAGACCAGTCGCGGCCAATGCCGACAAGATACCGGCGTTCGCTGTGTCTGATACTTCAACCTCAGCGCCAACATATTTGCGAAGATCGCAAACTAAATGCTCATCGAGTGTGCGTGCTGTGCCATTGAGTTTCAAATCATTCGTAATTTGAATTTTTGCAATTTCGCCAGACTCTAAAAGTTTTTTCAGGCGAAGCCCGATTGGGTTAAACAGGGCCAAGTCAAACTCAGCAGGTTTTGAACTTACGATTTCAATGTGCTGGATTTCCATATCAGCAGCATCAGTTTGTGGAACTGGTCCTAACACAACTTTTGCCCCAGCGGCAGTTGTTGAATCGGCTTTAATGTCCTTGGACATAGCACTGTATGGCGAAAGTGCCGGCGAAATCATTCGTGCGACGGCCCAGGCAAAGTAGCCCTCATTGATTTGATTTGAGAACTTTGCATAAATGTGAAGTTTGGATTTTTTCAGAGAAGTTTCAACTTCTTCGAGCTGTCCAATCTTTAACTCTAGTGAAAGCAGTTGGAAGTTTGATGGAAGTGAAATCTCATATTGAAACGCAGCACCAAAGTTTTGGGTTTCAAGGGCAAACTCCCGAAGGGCAGTCGGACTATTGAAAGATTTGGTGGGCAAAGCCATTTTTGTAGGGGCAGTTCGAACTTTGCGTATTCGGTGCTTCAGCGCTTTAACTATCCGTGCTGGGGTCAATTTTGAGAGTTTCATCGCCGCCCTCTACTTCCGCACTTGAGATTCTAGATATTGCACAAACTCAGGACCTGATTTGTACCAGTTGTAGTCTCTTTTAACAGTTTCAAATGCTCTGGTTGTACGACTTTCAAATTCGCCGGCATCAGTAGTGATTCTGTTTAGCTCACTAGCAACCGAGGCATAATCAATTGCGGTGAAAGAGTTCAAAACGATTCCAGCATCTGTCGCAATTTCTACAGCAAGTGGAAGTGGAGTAGTCACAACCAAAGCACCGTTTGCCATGTATTCCAGAATTTTTGTGGGCATCGAGTGTTGGTAGTTCGGTAGATCCTGTAGCAGTGACAACCCAATCAGGCTCTGGCTGACCTCCTGCAATGCAGCCGCGTTTGGCATCGGCCCTTGCCAAACAACATTCGCAGCGTTTTTTATTTCGGCGGCTGCACCTTCGTTTGGGCACTCACCTATCAGCCGCAAACTGATACCAAAAACTGAAAGCTCTTTTGCTAAAGCCAACATTTCTCGCAGGCCACGTTCATAAGTGATGCTGCCAACATAGATGGCCTGTTTCTTTTTGGTTACACGTGGAAGCTCTTCAACATAAGGCAAATTCAAAACCACTTCATGCTGCAACTGGAATCTCTTCTGATAGGCAGTTTCTGCTAGCAGCAAAATAGTTTTCTTTTCGGCCCGCTTCTCTAAAAGTCGAACAATTTTCGAAATCAATCCGCGAAATGGTTTTGGGATGTATGCCTTTGTGCCAACAGCTGCAGCAAGATCTTCATGCACATCCCAAACAACCACAGTCTTCGTTCGACGTACTTCGCTCCAGGGAACCACTAGCAAAAGCTCCGGGTCGTGCACAATCAACAAATCGTTGCTCGACAACAAATCCCGCATGCGACTACGAGCTGCTCGCCAGCTGCGTAATCGTGCCCGACCAACTGCCCGTGGAACTTTGATTCGTTGAACTTCTGCAGCACCTGGAGTGTCTTCGTGCCAAGGCGCAATCGCGGTCACCAAATGATTATGTTGAATCAACATTTCAATTTGGCGTCGGAAAATTCTTGCATCTGTTGGGTTATGTACAACCGTACAAACCAAGACTTTCATGATTCTGCAGACTTACGTTTTGGGTGAACCTTTTCGTATAGTTCCATCACTTCAGCTGTTGGACCATCGGCTTTGAGTTCGCCTTTTTCGATCCACAGAACTCGATCACAAGAATTGACGATTGCTGCGCGTGAATGATTCACCATTAGTACTGCACCCGCGTTTTCTTTCATATCTCTAAGAAGTTGCGAGCTCTTGTTGGCGAACTGCCCATCGCCTGTACCTAGCGCTTCATCAATCAACAAGATTTCGGGAGTTCGAGACATCGCGATTGCAAACTTCAGCCGGGCCTGCATTCCAGAAGAGTAAGTTTTGATAGGTCGGTGGATGGAGTCCTTGAGCCCAGTCATCTTTACAACTTGGTTGTATCGGTCCGCAACCTCAGCTTTTGTAAAACCTAAGGCAAACAAACTAAGGCGAATATTCCGCGAGCCACTAAGCGCGCGGATCATGGTGCCGTTGATACTTAACATCGCAGGTGTTGTGCTTGCCCAAACTGCACCTTTAGCAGGCCTTTGCAATCCTGCAATCACGCGGATCAAAGATGATTTACCAGAACCATTGCCACCAACTATTCCAACCACCTCACCACGGTGCACTACGAAACTAACGCCCTTTACTGCATTAAGAGTGGTTTTTGAGCTGGTGATTGAAGTGAGAACACGTTTCCAAATACTGGTGGAATTTCGCTGCACGGAAACGATGTAATCGACATGAATGTCAGAAACGATGAGCACTGGCTCTTTTGAAATGTCAGCCATTTTGTTTCTCACCTCGCCAGAACAAAACAACGCCACCAATAAATAGCAACCCAGTGACAACAATCATCGCAATCAGTTGTGTACTCGATGGATTCACTTCATCAAGAAAAATCCGACGAGTGAAGTTCAGCAACAATGCGGTCGGGCTGTTGGATGCAATCGCTGCGATTGTCTCTGGTGCACCTTCAAGTCGTTTTTCAACAGAGAAGAAGATTCCGGAAGTAAAAAATAGCAAGCGCAAAACAATTGGAATTGTTTGTGCAATATCTGGAACTCTGATGAGTAGTCGCGAGATAAGCAAACCTGCACCAACCCCAAAAAGAATTGCAAACAACATAGTAAATGGAAGAAGTAGCCAGATCCATGTGAATGTTTCACCGGTTAAGAGCGCAACTGGGTAAATCATCAGAATCGCAGGGAAGCTGCGGATACCAGCTTGAAGACCTGAAGCCAGTGGAATGATAATTCTTGGGAAAACTAAACTTTTTGTGAGTTCTTTATTCTTCGTCATCGATTTTGCGGTTGATGTGAACGCACCATTGAATAGGTGCCAAGTGAAAACACCCGAAATCAAAAACAGGATGAAGTTTTCTGAATCGCCGCGAGTTCCAAGGAGCAAACCAAAAGCTACGAAGTACATAGCTGCGGTCAGTAGGGGGTTGAGGAATTCCCAGAGCAGCCCGAGTCGATTCTCAGTTGTGCTTGCAATAATTCTTGAGACCGCATACTGCCTAACAAATAAACGCAACCGCCAGACATCTCGTAAATAAGCAGGCAGAGACTTGGTGACATCGATTCGCTGCAGGTTATGTTGGGCTGCGAGCTCAGCAGCCTTATCTGGGGTCAACGGGGAGTTAATCAAAGCCACACAACATTTTCGCCAGTTAATTGTGCCCGAGTGTCAAGAATCTTTTTTGATTTTGCTACTACGAGATTGAAGTCAACATCTCTATGCGATTGCAGAACAATCACTAAGTCAGCTTGAGCAACAGCAGTTTGTAAGTCATTTTCACATTTCAAGATTCGATCGCCTGAGTGGCTTCCGTGTTCGCTGTCAATGTTCCACGTTGGAACGTATGGATCAAAGTAAGAAACATTCGCCTTGTCAGCCGTTAACAGTTGTGCAAGTGGCCGCACCGGGGATTCACGTTCGTCAGCGATGTTCGCTTTGTAAGTGACGCCAATCAATAAAACTTTTGATCCATTGAGTGGTTTTTTGTCATCGTTCAAAACTTGTTGGGCACGCTCACGTACGTATGCCGGCATTCCCAAATTGATTTCTTGGGCAAGTTCCACAAACCGAAAAGGTTGCCCAGAGATTGTTTTGATGCGATGCGAAAGATAGTTTGGATCAATAGGTATGCAGTGCCCTCCAACACCAGGCCCTGGGTAGAAAGCCTGAAAACCAAACGGCTTGCTAGATGCGCAACGGATGGAATCCCAAAGATCAACACCGAGCAGGTTGCTGTACTGAAGCAATTCATTGACCATTGCAATATTTATATGTCGGTAGGTATTTTCGATCAGTTTTGCCATCTCAGCTTCACGGGTTCCAGCTGCTCGAATAATCTCGTTGATGAAACGTGCGTAAAAATCTGAGGCCACCTCGGTGCATTTTTGGGTGTGACCACCAACCACTTTTGGAGTGTTGGTAATTCCGTAGGTGGGATTACCCGGATCAATTCGCTCCGGCGAGAAAGCTAGATGAAAATCCACTCCAGCTTTTAAGCCACCAGCTTCGAGAATTGGGCGGACTTCCTCATCGGTTGTGCCGGGATATGTGGTTGATTCCAAAACAATCAGTTGACCAGCCACTAGGTGTTCAGCGATAGAGCGACTGGCCCCGAGTACTGCCGCTAAATCTGGCCCACCCTCATCGCTGAGTGGTGTCGGAACACAGATTACAACTGTCTTTGCTGCTGAAATGACACTCGAATCAGCGGTTGCTAGGAAGCCGGTTGCAAGCATGGCTTGGATGTCTGCATCGCTGAGATCATCGACATGAGAGATTCCAGCATTTAGCCCAGAAACCACAGATTGGTTTAAATCCAGTCCGGTAACAGATAGACCAGCACGAGAGGCTGCTTGGGCTAAAGGAAGACCAACATATCCCAGCCCAATTACGACCAAATCCATTAGCGAACTCCTACCTAACCGCTATGCGGGTAAGCGTACTCAAAGAACGAGGGCTATTTGGACTACGCCAATGGTTTTGCAGCCGAGGCAAGCGCACTCGGCATGCCATCCAGCCACCACTCCAACGCTAGGGGGAGTCGTTCGCGCCAGGCGATTTCGTTGTGCCCGGTTCCGACAAATGTTCGGCATTCAACCTGTGGCCACCTGTAACCCAGTTTGGTTAGTTCTTGTTCGGCCACAACATCAGGTGCCGCATATGCAGAATCCAAGTCGAGAGTGCCGCGATCAAGCCAAATTCGAACACCACTTTCTGGTGCCGGCAACGAGCGGATCAACGCACGCGCTAATGGCTTACCACCCATCGTCCAATGAGTTGAAAAAGAAAGTGCTGTACCAAAAGCATCAGAATGTCGAGCGACAAGGTTTAGCGCCGATAGACCGCCCATACTCGATCCACCAATTGCAACACCTGCGGGATCCAAACGATGTCGAATTCCACGATCAGCTAAATATTCAAAAACACCAGGCAAGATTTTTTTCGTAATGAAGACTTCATATTCCAAACCAGTGAGTGGGAAAAATGGAATTGCACCGTTTAACGTTTGAAGATCAGATTCTTTCAAACTCTCAGTGATGGTTTGTGGTGCATATTCTCCATAGCGACCGCTTGGGTACTTTTCCGAAGGTTGCCGATTCCAGATTGCAACAACAATCGGTTTTGGACGTTTTGCACTTACGAAGGTAGCCGCATCATCAGCTTCCCAAGGCTCGCCGTGGGTCGAAGTCTCGGGGTTGAAAACGTTTTGTCCGTCCTGCAAAAAAAGCACAGGTCGGGCACCAACAGCTTTATCTTGAGGGATAAAGATTTCGACTTTACGTCCCCCGATTTTGATGATGTCTATCTCGCGCACCGCCGCAGGTTAGGTGCGGGGAGGGGTCTTGTCTAGGTAAAACTTACAAAATAGGCAAATAGTAGTTTTCCTTACTACCAGAGGCCTGCGGGGTATAAAGGTTTAGATCAGAGCTCATGGGCCTTAGGCGGGGAGCAGGGGTGGTTTCTAACCTCGTTCACACTTTTTTAACAAAGTTGGGCCACACTTTGGGCATTGTTAACCTTCAGTTCATTTAATTGGGGCTTAATTGCGTATATCAAGCAAACGCTTGGTGAACTCAACGAAAGGAATCAGCGTGCGCAACGCTCGACTCTCAGCTGCAGCCGGTTTAGCTGCAGTAGCACTACTCCTAGCAGCATGTGGCGGTCAGTCCGCTGACCCAACCAATACCGAAGACGGCAGTCTTTCTGGATCTGTAACTATCGATGGATCTTCAACGGTTGCTCCACTTTCCGAGGCAGCAGCTACTTTGTTTCGAGATATCGAACCTGGCGTGAACGTAACCGTTGGTACCTCTGGTACCGGTGGCGGTTTCGAAAAGTTCTGTGCTGGCGAAACTGACATCTCAGATGCTTCCCGCCCAATCAAGCCAGAAGAAGCCGATATCTGTGAGGCTAACGGAATTGAATTCACTGAGATTGTTATTGCGAACGACGGACTTTCAGTTGTAGTAAGCAAGGACAATGACTGGGCGAAATGCCTAACTGTCGAACAGCTTCAGACCATTTGGTCACCAGAATCTGAAGGCACCGTCACCAATTGGAATCAAGTTGATCCTTCATTCCCCGATGAGCCTCTCGCACTCTTCGGTGCAGGAACTGACTCAGGAACTTTTGATTACTTCACCGAAGCAATCAATGGTGAAGAAGGCGCAATCCGCGTTGACTACAGCCCATCCGAAGATGACAACGTCATCGTTCAGGGTGTTGCTGGTTCAGCTGGTGGTATCGGCTTCTTCGGTCTGTCATACGCTGAGGAAAACCTAGACGTGCTCAACCTGGTACAGGTTGATGGTGGCGCTGGTTGTGTTACACCAACAATTCCAACTGTTCAGGATGGTTCCTACACTCCGCTAGGCCGCCCATTGTTCATCTATGTAGCAGATGCTTCCTATAGCGATAAGCCACAGGTTCGCGCGTTTGTTGATTACTACGTAGAGCAGGCTGCCGCAGTATCTGAATTGGCATTGTTCGTACCATTGACCACTGCTCAGATTGAAATTGCCCGGGAAGAGCTAGCAAGCCTTCTCTAAAGCCAACGAACCAGAGATTCAGGAGAGAGAATGAATACTCAGCGTAGCCGACTCAACCCCGGCTCTGGTTCTGCTCTTGCGGCTCGATCTCCACGTTATGGGGATCGGGCCGCAAGGCTACTTTTACAAGGTGCGGCAATCTTCTCGATGTTCATCACGGTCGGGATTTTGATTGCATTAATCCAGCCGTCACTTGAGTTTTTTACATTCGTAAGTCCAGTAGATTTTTTAACAGGCACTCGTTGGGCGCCCAGATTTGCTGATGCTAGTTTTGGGGTAATCCCACTAATCACAGCAACTTTGTGGACCACTGCGATTGCTCTATCAGTCGCAATACCTATCGGACTTGGTTCAGCAATCTTCTTATCAGAGTATGCCCGGCCTCGGGTCCGCAAAACTTTGAAACCAGTGCTTGAACTTCTTGCAGGTGTACCGACCGTGGTTTACGGTCTCTTCGCGCTTCAGTTTGTCCAAACAATCGTTTTGAAAGAATGGCTCACACTTGATATCGGCGCTTTCAGTGTGCTCGCGGCCGGTTTAGTAATGGGTATCATGATTGTTCCAACAATCGCTTCGATTGCTGAAGACGCCATGTCCGCTGTGCCACAATCTCTTCGTCAAGGTTCTGCCGCTTTGGGTGCCAACCGCATGCAGACAACCATCCGAGTCGTTATTCCAGCTGCCGTTTCAGGTATCGCAGCTGCAATCGTGCTTGGTATTTCGCGAGCTGTTGGTGAAACCATGATTGTTGCGATTGCTGCTGGCAACCAGGCTCAGATTGTGACGAGTCCACTCAGTCAAGGTCAAACCATGACTGGCTTTATCGCGAATGCTGCACTTGGTGATTCGCGAGTTGGATCAATCGAGTACGACACACTTTTTGCTGTTGGACTTCTTTTGTTCTTAATTACTCTACTTATTAACTTTGTAAGCATCAGTATTGTGCGACGCGTGCGGGAGGCTTACTAATGAGCAGTATCGGCGAGTTAATTACACGCTCTAGACCATCCATTAAAGGTCGTGCAAAAAATGGCGAGCGCTCACTACGCCCGATGTTTTTCCTGTCACTATTGTGGATCGCACTCTTGATTGCGCTGATTTCTCTAGTCACGTTGATCGTGAACATCTATTTGGAAGGTTCTTACCGAATTGACGGACGACTTTTCACGAAATATTCAGACTCAACTCCGTCAGAGGCAGGCACTCGCGCTGCAATCCTGGGATCGCTTTGGGTAGTTGGAACTACGGCAGTACTTTCGCTTCCACTGGGTATTGCCGCAGCAATTCATCTTGAAGAATTCGCATCCAAAAAAAGTCGACTCAACCGGTTTATTGAATTGAACGTACAAAACCTTGCAGCTGTGCCAGCTGTGGTTTATGGCTTGCTGGCACTGGCTTTTTTAACTGCAACCGGCGTGAAGAATAAGAACATTGTTATAGCTGGCGCTTTCGCACTTTCACTATTGATTCTGCCAGTCATCATTATCTCCACCCGAGAAGCTTTGCGCGCAGTGCCACAGGAAATCCGTCAGGGATCATTGGCACTTGGTGCGACTCAGCTGCAGACGGTTTTCCGAGCCTCGTTGCCGGCAGCAACTCCTGGAATCGCAACTGGCGCAATCTTGGCCTTGTCGCGAGCTTTTGGTGAAGCTGCCCCACTTCTGCTGTTGGGGGCGATGGTCTTCGTGTCCTTTGACCCAAACGGAATTTTGAGTGGTTACACGACCATGCCAATTCAAATCTTCAACTGGGCTGGCCGTCCACAAGATGAATTCCAAGACTTGGCTTCTGCAGCAAGTTTGCTACTTCTAGTGATCTTGATTTTCATGAATGGTCTGGCAATTTTTATTCGCAATAAATTCCAACGGCGTTACTAAGAAAGCGAAGTGAGTATGTCTACCGAGAGCAAGCGCCCAGCAATGCGTACAGGCGTTCGAGAGTTACCGGATGTGCCAGATGCAATCATGGAAGTTGCTAATACAAATGTTTTCTATGGCAGCTTCAAAGCTGTTGAGGACGTAAACCTAAAGTTTGGCTATAACGAAATCACAGCACTGATTGGACCATCAGGTTGCGGAAAATCAACTCTGCTGCGATCACTCAATCGAATGAATGATTTGGTTGAAGGTGCACGTGTCGAGGGAAGTGTCACTTTTGCAGGCGAAGACATCTATGCAGCTGGTGTTGATCCTATTGAAGTGCGTCGCCGGGTTGGAATGGTTTTCCAGAAGCCAAACCCATTTCCAAAATCAATTTACGAAAACATTTCCTATGGCGCAAAAGTGAATGCAATGAAACCATCCAGCATGGATGACTTTGTGGAAGAGGCTCTTACTCGTGCCGCATTGTGGGATGAAGTAAAGGATAAATTGAAGCAGTCTGCTTACGGACTGTCCGGCGGTCAACAGCAGCGACTATGTATCGCTCGCACGATTGCAGTAAAGCCAGACGTGATTTTGATGGATGAACCATGTTCAGCACTTGATCCGGTTGCGACGCTGCGAATTGAAGACTTGATGCAACAGCTAGCGAGTGATTACACAATCATCATCGTGACTCATAACATGCAACAGGCAGCTCGGGTTGCAGACCGTACTGCATTCTTCACAACCAAAATTGACGATAAAGGCAGCCGAACTGGCCACCTTGTTGAATACAACCAAACCTCCAAAATCTTCAACAACCCAGATGACCAACGTACTGAGGATTACATCTCAGGTCGGTTCGGTTAAAAACCAGAGGAGAATGAAATGCGCGAAGCCTTTCAGCAAGAATTGAATGAAGTTCGGGAACGTCTGGTAGACATTTCAGAATTGGTAAGTCGAATTATCGAAGATGCGTCAGATGCATTTATCTCAGCAGATAAGTTAGGTGCAGAGCGAGCGATTGCCACAACCACCTTGGTGGAAGAGCGCGTTCTACAACTCGATGAACTTGTGGTTTGGACAATGGCACGCCAAGCGCCGGTAGCCCAAGATCTTCGAACTCTTGTGAGTGCGCTACGCATCTCTTCATCCTTTGATCGGATGGCTGCGCTAGCTGGGCACATCGCCCAGATTGCGCAGTTCAGATTTCCAGAAAGTGCTGTGCCACCTTCCGTAATGGACACCTTCAAAGAGATGGCAAAACTGGACATTCAGTTGTCCCACAAGTTAACGACCCTTCTGAAAACCCTTGATGTGAACTTTGCACATGAAATTCAGGCGGAGGATGAGCGCGTGGATGAACTTCACCGCTCGGTTTTTGCGGCTGTTTTAGCCCCAGAATGGAAGGGACACAACACCCATACGGTGGATGTGACTCTGGCCTCGCGTTATTTTGAACGGTTCGCAGACCATGTGGTTTCCATCTCCAGCAAGATTTCTTACCTCACAACTGGCGATTGGAACGAATACCGCCAGGGCTAGAGGCCAAAAAATGCATTAATCGGGTCATCCAATTCCAGGATGGCCCGTTTTTGCATTCCAGATCTGGGAAAGGCCTAATTTTTAGGCAATTTCATCCCATTTTTTGATATCTGGTGTACTCGAATCACAGGAGGCTGGCAGACTAAGACCATGCTAAAAGTAAGTGTTATGGGTTTAAAAGGTGGAGTTGGTAAAACCTCTGTCACCCTTGGTCTAGCTGGAGCTGCAACCATGCGTGGACTGGCCACCTTAGTTATCGACCTAGACCCGCAAGGAAATGCGACTTCTATATTGGCCACCAAGCCACCGACAGCGACCGTTGCAGACGTGATCGCAAACCCAACAATTCAAATGCTAGAGGCAGCACTCACTGCTTGTGACTGGGAAATTGCCCCAGGCGAAGTGGACGTTCTGCCGGCAACTCCAGAACTTGTGCTTTACGACGCATACGATCCAAACCGCTTTCGCCCGCGGCTGGCCCGCGCTCTGCAGTACCTTGAAGGCTACGACTTAGTGCTATTCGACTTGCCACCATCACACGGAGCGTTAGTAAGAGATGCGCTTAGCGTGACTGATGCCGCATTGATTGTTACGACGCCTTCTTTCTTCGGTGGACAAGGTGTGGATCGAGCAGTAGCAACAATTGAAGAAACTCGTAAAACACTCAACCCAGGTCTTGAGTTTGCAGGTGTGATTGTCAACCGGGTTCGAAGTGTGATTGAAGAACACGACTACCGACAAAAAGAATTAGCACGAGTGCATGGAAGGTCTGCGATTTGGTCGCCAGCGATTCCAGAGCGGGCTGCTATGCAACAAGCCGAATCACACGGTGTGCCGGTTCAAACAATTCAAACAGCTGGTGCTCGGGAACTACGAGACATTTTCGATCAACATCTTGATCGTCTTCTAAGAAACTACTCTTAACTAAAGTCGGAAGTTGGATTAATGAAAATAGTTGTGCCCGCGGAAACGCGTGTGGGCGAAAATCGGGTTGCAATCGTTCCTGATTTAGTTGGCAAGTTTTTGGCCCTCGGCCTAGAGGTTGTAGTTGAGTCTGACGCAGGTGTTGCAGCCGGCGCATCTGATGCAGCTTACGTTAATGCTGGTGCAACCATCACTCGCAGAATTGCAGCTGAGCTAAAGGATGCAGATTTGGTTGCGACCGTTCGACCACTGCCAGCTGCAAAGGCGAAATACTTGAAGGCTGGAGCTGTAACAGTTTCTTTCCTTTCACCAAGCACCGACAAAACTGAAATTCAAGCGCTGGCTAAAGCTGGTGCGACTGCGTTGTCATTCGAGTTGGTTCCAAGAATTTCACGCGCACAATCAATGGATGCATTAACTTCGCAGGCATTGTGTGCGGGTTACCGAGCTGCTTTGGTTGGCGCAGAGTTGTTGCCTAAGTTTTTCCCAATGCTCATGACAGCTGCTGGAACTGTACAACCAGCAAATGTGGTTGTGCTTGGTGCCGGTGTTGCAGGTCTGCAAGCAATCGCAACCGCAAAGCGACTAGGTGCAAAAGTTTCCGCATACGACGTGCGGCCAGCATCAGCTGACGAAGTGCGTTCGATGGGTGCGACTTTCATCAACCTAGAACTTGAAGCCCTTGAAGGTGGCGGTGGATACGCCCGCGAGATGACAGCCGAGCGGGCTGCACAACAGCGCGAGCTCTTGACACCGTTCATTTCGGCTGCCGATGTTGTGATCACTACTGCTGCAGTACCTGGTCGCAAGGCCCCAACACTTGTAACAGCTGAAATGGTCAAAACCATGAAGGCTGGGTCAGTTGTGGTTGACCTTGCTGCTGAGACTGGCGGCAATGTTGAAGGTTCAGTCGCGGGCGAAATTATCGAAGTC
Source organism: Candidatus Nanopelagicales bacterium (assembly GCA_044348555.1). Classification (GTDB taxonomy): domain Bacteria; phylum Actinomycetota; class Actinomycetes; order S36-B12; family UBA5976; genus JAFMIT01. The sequence goes on from JBIKSQ010000005.1 coordinate 20,209, forward strand.
GAAGCGGCTGATGGTTATGTCTGGCAGTGGGGTGGACTAGATGTTCCTTCACAGTTGCCGGTTCACGCGTCGCGTCTATACGCAGCAAACATTCATGCGCTTGTCAGCCTTTTCGTCAAAGACGGAGCAGGCGCACCACTTGTAGAAGATGAAATCATCGATGGCTGCGCGGTTGTCCTGCGCGGCAAGATCCGAAAGGAAGTTGCCTAATGGATCCAATAACCATGCTGACAATCTTCGTGTTGTCCGTATTCGTAGGTATTGAAGTAATCTCGAAAGTTTCTGCAGTTCTACATACGCCACTTATGTCTGGTGCTAACGCAATCCACGGCATTGTTCTAATCGGTGCTGTGATTGTTACTGGTCACGCAGAAGATGGATTGAGCCTGACGCTCGGTGCTATTGCAATCGTGATGGCCACAATCAACTTGGTCGGCGGCTTTGTTGTTACAGACCGAATGCTTGAAATGTTCAAGCCAAAGAAGGGCAACAAGTAATCATGGACAACGCTAATTGGGCAAGACTTCTTGAACTTGTAACAGCTGTCGGATTTATTCTGGCGCTAAAGGGCCTCTCGCACCCACGTACTGCACGAAATGGCAACCTGCTTGGTGCACTTGCAGCAACAGTTGCAACCGTTGCGGTTTTCTTCAGCACTCAGAACTTGAAAAACCTGCCACTTATTGTGACTGCAATTCTGGTTGGTATCGCAATCGGTTGGCCAGCTGCTAAGCGGGTTCAAATGACGCAGATGCCACAAATGGTTGCGTTGTTTAACGGTGTAGGTGGTGGAGCTGCAGCTTTGGTTGCAGTGCTCGAATACATCACTGTCGGTAGCGATGATGCGATCATCATGGGTGCAACCACATTCACAGTTTTGATTGGTGCAGTTTCATTCACTGGTTCGATTGTTACTTTCATGAAGTTGCAAGAGCTAATGACTTCGCGGCCAGTTGTGATTCCGGGTGGAAAAATTCTCACCCCAGCAATTGGTTTGATTTCGGTTGCGCTGGCGATCTACTTGATTCCAAATCCATCGAATCTTGCTCTCTTTGGATTGCTAGTTTCTTCAATGATTCTGGGCGTCTTGTTTGTGTTGCCAGTTGGTGGCGCAGATGTGCCAATCGTTATCTCACTTTTGAATGCATTCACAGGTTTGTCCGTAGCCGCATCTGGTTACGTTTTGAACAACGTACTGTTGATTGTTGCTGGCACATTGGTTGGTGCTTCAGGCACACTGCTTACGCAGATGATGGCGCAGGCCATGGGCCGCCCAATCACGAACACTCTCTTCGGTGCATTCAACGCCGTCGCAGGTGGTGGGGCAGCAGCTGGTGGCGAGGATCGACCAGTTAAGTCGGGCTCGGCAAACGATGTTGCAATCATGCTTGCTTATGCGCAGAAGGTGATTTTGGTTCCGGGTTATGGACTTGCGGTAGCGCAGGCCCAGAGCACATTGCGTGAACTTGCAGAATTGCTCACAGCTCGTGGAATCGAAGTTGATTACGCAATCCATCCAGTAGCTGGTCGGATGCCTGGGCATATGAACGTGCTGATGGCTGAAGCCCAGGTGCCGTATGAACAGTTGAAGGAAATGGATGAGATAAATCCAGAGTTCCCAGCGACTGAGGTAGCCCTTGTGGTCGGTGCGAACGATGTTGTAAACCCAGCTGCTCGACACGATAAGTCAGCGCCAATCTATGGCATGCCAATTCTGGATGTTGACCAAGCGCAACAAGTCGTTTTCTTGAAGCGTTCGATGCGACCTGGATTTGCTGGAATCGAAAACGAACTTCTGTTTGATCCAAAAACCACTTTGCTTTTTGGTGATGCGAAAGAAACTCTCACCAAGGTGGTTGCGAGCCTGAAGGCTTTGTAGACTCAAAGAAAAATGCCCGCTCAAAACTGAGCGGGCATTTTTTATAAAGTTTATTCAGCTGAGCCGTACAGTCGATCGCCTGCGTCACCTAGACCAGGCACGATATATCCAACCTCGTTGAGTTTTTCATCCATACCCGCACACATGATTGATACGTTGAGTCGATCAGCGAAAGTATCCTGCAGGCGCTGCACTCCCTCGGGTGCAGCAATCAAACAAAGAGCAGTCACATCAGTTGCACCACGTGCCAGTAGCAATTCGATTGCCGCTTCCAGTGAGCCACCAGTTGCGAGCATTGGATCGAGGACATAAACCTGCCGACCTTCGAGGTTATGTGGAAGGCGGTCGGCGTAGGTCGTAGCTTCTAGTGTCTCTTCGTTACGCACCATGCCCAAGAAACCAATTTCGGCGGTAGGCAGCATGCGAATCATTCCATCGAGCATTCCAAGTCCTGCTCGCAAGATTGGGACCACAAGTGGCTTTGGATCGCTCAGCGCAACACCTTTGGTTCGCGAAACGGGAGTGGAGACTTCCACTTCTTCGACTCGAATACCGCGAGTTGCTTCATATGCAAGAAGTGTCACTAGTTCATCAACAAGTCGGCGGAAAGTTGGTGAGTCAGTCCTCTCGTCACGAAGAACCGTTAGTTTCTGGGTGATCAGCGGGTGATCGGCAACATGAATACGCATAGCGCAAAGGGTAGTCCTACTATTTTGACTTTAGCGGGCAGACTTACCTTGTGAATTTCAAAGAGTCGGACGTTGCCGCCATGCAACTAGCGCTGGAACAGGCGG
>JBIKSQ010000077.1:0-6202 GCA_044348555.1 Candidatus Nanopelagicales bacterium
AAACCAATCAACATCGCAGTGAATGTGAAGCGTTGCAAACGTCGATGATCTTTCACAACAAACAGACCGACACTTAAAGCTGTCAACCCAACCAGCATCCAAACAATTTGGCTTGGTGCTTCGGCTGATGCTAAACCGGTTTCAGGATTGCGAATGATTTCCGCTGTATCAAGCCGGTGAATCATCACGATACCAAGCAGATTTAGAAATAGTGCGGTTGGCAATATGTAGGGATCTGCATCAGCGGCGGTGAATCGAATAACAAGATGGACCAGCAAGACTGCAAAAATCACTGTGATGACTAAAGCTAGCGAAAGTGAATTTGTTGCGTCAGTGTTGATCTGCACCAGTTGATATGCAAAGAATGCAATCACTGAATTCACCAAAATTAAAAGCAACTCAGTGTTGCGATTTCGGTTATTCAGGATATCTAGCATGATTTAGCAATCACTAGTCTGCGGATCACAAACCTCAAGAATCCGAGATTCTATGTCCGCAACAATGTCTTCAGCTGCCTTCAAGTCAGCCACAACTAGCCCCCGTTCTAGCGCGGCTAAATCGAATTCAGTTAGTTCGTTGACTGCAATCCCACTTCGCTGCTCAACAGTTGATAATTCGATACTGAAAATATCTTGGGGAATTCCGTGAAAGATCACAACCTCATTCGCATCGATTCCAACAAACCATTGGCTATTCCACCAACCGGTTAGTCCAGCCACGAGTAGGGCTACGACCAGTGCGAAAGTTCCAGCTGTGCGGAAAAAATTCTTCGAGAATCTGGATTTTTTCGGAGTGAGTACAACTGGTTTTGAATTCTCGGTACTTCCAACTGTAAAAGCAGGCGAAAAGGCTGGCTCATTTTGGTATTCACCAATTACTACAGTGACGTTATCGGGCGCGCCTGCAGCCAAAGCTAAGTCAATAAGTTGAGCTGAGATTTGGGTGAGTTCTGGCTGCCGCATGATTTCAGCCAAATGAGCATCACTAATTACGCCACTGAGTCCATCACTACAAACTAGGTATCTATCGCCAGCTTGCGCTTGATGTTGGATGATGTCAACATCAAGTTCATGAATTCCATCGATTGCGCGAATCATTAGATTGCGACGTGGATGTCGATCGGCTTCGGCAGCAGTGATTTCACCGTTGTCTACAAGCATTTGAACGTAGGTGTGGTCTTTCGTCATTCTTTCGAGCTGGCCATCCCGAAGTCGATAAACCCGGCTGTCTCCAACATGTCCAATCACGATGTTCTCTTCGAGTGCCACCACAACTGAAAGAGTCGTTCCCATACCTCGGGTTTCGGGTTGCGCCGAAATAATCTCGCCAAGCGCATCGTTAGCTTTATCAATTCGATTGACAATCCATTCGCTTGCATCATTCGAAGCGGAGGGTAAATTTGAAAGGTCTGCAAAAAGGCTGTCGATAACTGTTGCAGAGGCAACCTCGCCGGCGGCATGGCCACCCATTCCATCAGCAACCGCTAGTAACTGCACCGAACCAAGGCCCGCGTCTTCGTTGCCTTGTCGAATCAGACCAACATTGCTGGTTGCCACAAAATGAAATCCACCACTCATTTTTCAAACCTCAATCGTGTCTGGTTGATTCGAATTTCGCTACCATTTTTCAAGCGCACTGGGGAATCAATTCTCTTGCGATCAATCCAACTGCCATTTGTTGAACCTAGGTCTGTGTAAAACCAACCAGCTTCATCCATACCGATTTCAGCATGCACACTGGAGGCATACTCATCTGATATTTGAATTTGGTTCGAGGCAAGTCTGCCAATCCGCATTCCATTTTCAAGTTGGAAACTTCCAGCTTCGCCAGCATCGGTAACAACCACAACTCGATTTATCTTTGACTTGCGATCTGCTGCTGTTGGTAATGCAACTCGGATACCGGTGGTTCTGGGAGTACGGCGACGTTCAGATCTATTCAGATCTCGGCGCATGAGGTTTAACGCAAGAAAAATTGCAATCCAAAGGCCAGCTAGAAATCCAAATCGTAAAAGGGTCATTGCTAGCTCAGACATGAATCACCGAAACCGAAATTGAATAACCGAATCCCCCAAAGTGATGTCAACATCACCTTTCAATTCCATCTCTGAAATTTTGAATCCCTTTACCCAAGTGCCATTTGTGGAATCAAGATCACGAAGCATGATGGGATTGGTCATTTGAATTTCACAGTGCTTGCGAGACACCCCGTTTCCTTGAACTTGGATATCACTTTCAATTCCACGACCGATCACGGTTCGCTGCAGAGTCAGTGCATATACGTATCCATCAATCACGATGTGTGGAGCTCCACCACGCTGCAGATCTGAAGTTGGGTCAGGGTTTTCAACCCCATCAGAATTCTTTGCAACCGCCGTCACTCTGAAAATTCCAGTATTTAGTTTCGAATCAAGTTTTAACTCGACCGAAATGGCACCAAGAGTGGTGTAGCGCTGTTCGGTTATGTGTTCGCGAACAAAGCCTCCCATTTCAAGGTTGAGTGCCGAGGCAAAGGCCTGCAGCCGGTCAAAGTCAGATGGAGACAGTTCTACGGAGAAATCGTTGGGCACTACCGTGCGGCCAGCGCCAATAATGACGGCCTTTTCATCGACCTCTCTTTGCAGGGCAGCAGCAATCTCAACAGGTTGAACTTCAGTGGCGAACGCCTTAGCGAAGGCACCGTTGACCAAACGGTCAACCCTTCGCTCAAACTTGTTCAAAATGCTCACAATAACCCGCCTTAGTTTCTAGCCGAATCGTATTCGACCACCTCGAGATGCGGTGACACCTCATAACAGGGCAACATTGGCCCCTTATGAATGAGATCCGAAATCTGCATACAGATGTCCTAGTGGTGGGAGCCGGCCCTGCAGGCTCCAGCGCTGCTACCTGGTTAGCCCGAGCCAATCGGGACGTTTTATTGGTCGATGCTGAAGTTTTCCCTCGCGATAAGGCTTGCGGCGATGGCTTAACCCCAAGAGCGATGGCTGAACTTGGCCGCCTTGGCATGCAAGATTTCATCAAAACGCTACCCGTCAACAAAGGCCTCAGGGCACACGGATTCGGCCAGCAGCTTCATCTACCTTGGCCAGGCGGTTCACTTCCCACAACCGGATCTGCCTCCCCAAGAACTGTGCTGGATGCGGAGATTCGCAAAATTGCGCTTGCAGCAGGAGCTCACACACAGGAAGGCGCAAAAGCTTTTGAGGTTGAGTTCAACGGCGACAAACTTGCAGCCGTTCTATTTAAGCAGGGCGAAAACACATTACGAGTTTCAGCAAACTCTTTTGTGATTGCAGATGGTGCTAAATCACAGCTAGGTCGCTTACTTGGACGTGAGTGGCACAAAGAAACCGTTTACGGTGTTGCCGCGCGCGCATACATAGATTCTGAATACAGTGACGATCAGTGGATTTCATCTCACCTTGAACTACGCGGAACTGAAGGCGAAATCCTTAGTGGTTACGGCTGGCTATTCCCACTAGGCAACGGCCAAATGAATATCGGCGTTGGCACGCTTGCCACAACCAAACGACCTGCAGACATCAATTTGCGACAACTTATTGGTCACTACACCGATCAACAACGTGATACTTGGAAGCTTGGCAAAGAGATACAAAACCCATGGTCAGCGTTGTTGCCAATGGGTGGCGCAGTGAGTGGTGTAGCTGGAAACAACTGGGTACTGATTGGCGATGCAGCTGGTTGCGTCAATCCACTTAATGGTGAAGGTATCGACTACGGTCTTGAAACTGGTCGACTTGCTGCAGAACTGATTTCAGCCAATCCAAAATCGCTGCTTGGTTGGGCTGACATCTTGCGCGAGCATTATGGATACGCATTTTCAATCGCGCGGCGATTGGCTGGAATTGTTGTTAACCCAGAACTTTTACGCACTCTCGGTCCGATTGGTATGAGAACTCAGTTCGGTATGCAGATTGCTTTGCGGTTGATGGGTAATTTAGTAACTGAAGAAGACAACGATGTTGTTGCAAGGGCTTGGAAGATAGCGGGCAAAGCTTCAGTTTCGGTTGACTCCCGCAAACCTTTTAGTTAATTACTTTGATTCTGATTCTTTTGATTCAGCATTACGCGCGATCGCTCGCTTAATCCCTTCATGCGAACCGCGAGCAATCACGAGCAAAGTGCCCGCTACAAGAACAAATGATGTGCCTGAGTGACTCAAGAAAGAGTTACCAGCAAACATGAATATCGCGGCCAAAGTGATCACTCCCGAAGTGAAGATCACCAGCCGCGGTCGGCCAGCCAGTTCGGGATGTCGCCAATGCTCAGGTAGATGTAACGCCCAGAGGGTTGCCACAATTGTTGTCGTTACTCCAAGCGCTAGTCCAGCAACCAAATCAGTTACCCAATGAGTATCACGGAACCAGGAACTCATAAAAGTAACTGCTGCGATGACACTTGTAATCAAAGTGATTGGGGTGGCAAGCGGTCGATACTTTGGTCGCGCTGAATAGGCCGCCAACACCATAAGTGTTGAAGCAGCTGCAATGTTTGCAGCATGTCCGGATGGGTATGCGCCGAGATCTGCCAGGTCACCAAAGTTTGGGTTGAAAACCTCAGGCCCAGAAGTACGTGGGAAACCGCGAAGAGTGGCGATTTTGAAAACGCCAGTAACAGCATTCGTGAAAAGCAAAGCCGACACCGCAACAATCATCGGTAACAAATCTTTCCGACGAATTGTAAAAACTACACTCATCAAGATTGTGATTGGGTAAACGTATCGACGTTGTCCGGGTGATTCTAAAATCTTGAAAAGATCATCTGTCCATGGATGTGTGTTTCGCAAATCAGTTACAAGCGCAACATCTAGTGGGAAACTTAAACCAGTTACTACCAAAAATGTTGTGATGCCAAAAATCCACGCCGCGTATTTTGCGGGCCGCGCCAGCAGTCGTCTCTCTGCATCTGTAAGTTCAAGTAATCGTTTACGTGGCATGGCTATTTCTACCTCAATGCCGCTGCAGCAGCTCGGCGGCCACTAAGTAGCGCGCCTTCCTGGCTAGGTGTATCTCGATGATCGCCTGCAATAAAAATGTTGTTGCCGAGAGATACTGGCAGTTGCAGTCCTACGCCAGGCTTCAGAATTGGAAGTGCCTCTGGTATTTCAAAGCGACGAGCTAGTTTCCAATCTCGGGATTCTTTTCCCCAAATTAGTTCGAGTTGATCTTGCACTTGATTCTCAACCTCAACTCCACCAACACCGAGAGTTGTTGTGGAGATGAGGGAGCGACCGCGAGATGCATATCCAGGAGCTACTTCAGACATCACAACCGAATTCAGAATTGGTCCCCGCCCGGCTCCATCAATCCGAATCGTTTTATCTGCTTTCACTCGAGTTCCGGAAACGTGATACCAAGTAGTGCAACCAACTGTTTCAACGCTTGGCAGATTTGGGAACCAGTTGTTCATTTGGGAAGGGTTTGTGGCGATGATGATTTTTTCAGCGGTCATTTCACCGTCGTCCGTAAAAACCTTACCGGCTTTAATGTCTTTAACATGAACGCCAAGTTTTAAAGTTTCTGGAGCTAGTCGAGCTGCCATGACTTCAGTGAGCGCACCCATACCTTTAGCTGGGACTGCTGGTGTGCCATTGAAGAATGAACGAATCACGAACTCGCCGTAGGCAGCACTCACCTTTGCTGGGTCAGCTAGAAAAACTCCAGTCAAAAATGGTTTAAGTAATGCGTCATAAAATGATTTTGGAACACCGAGTGAAATCATTTCGGTCTCGACGCTCGCCAGGCTTGGCTGGATTTTTTTCCCGATTGATTTCTTCAAGATGCGAGAGACGGCAGCGATTATCTGCAGCTTTTCGACAGGTGTGGCGTACCTACCTATTGCTGCATCAAACAACCAGGTTGGTTTTTTCCTCGGGTCTGCTAATCGGTAGTGACCATGCGGCATCACCAATTCCACACCTGCAACAAACTCACGCAAATCAAGTTCATGCAAGATATCGAGTTTCTTTAATTCAGGGTATGCAGGATTTAAAAGTTGAAAACCATGATCAAAAAGCAAGCCATCTTCAGCATCTGTTTTTACTCTGCCACCAACTCGATGGCTAGATTCCAGCAATGTGACGTCGTGACCGGCTGATTGCAGCAACAAAGTCGCATTCAATCCAGCAAGCCCGGCGCCAATCACAATGAAATCTGAGTGAGTGGACATAGTGCCAATCG